>JANNAM010000232.1:0-14857 GCA_031384415.1 Bacteroidota bacterium | reverse complement strand
CTGGAAAACATTCCCGGCACCGGGCAGGAAGGAAGAGTAAGTAAGAAAGATATCCTGGCTTATGTGGCAAACAAAACTACAAGCTACAAACCACAGGCTGCAAGCCAGCCTGTTCAACAAGTAGCTGTAACTACAGTTGACGAAAAACCAATAACAAATCATCAACCACAGACTACTTATCAATCGCCAGCAGTTTTTACAGGTAATGTAGAAATCATTGAGATGGACCGGATGCGTAAACTGATTGCAAAGCACATGGTGGACAGTAAACACATTAGCCCACATGTTACTAGTTTTGCAGAGTGTGATGTAACCAACCTGGTAATGTGGCGCAATAAAGTGAAGAAAGATTTTGAAAAAAGGGAGAACGAAAGAATAACTTTTACACCCTTGTTTATTGAAGCCATTGTAAAATGCATTAAAAAATACCCGTTGCTCAGCAGCAGCATTGATGGCGATAAAATTATTGTAAAGAAAGACCTGAATATTGGTATGGCAACTGCCCTTCCAAGTGGCAACTTAATTGTGCCGGTAATTAAAAATGCCGACCAGTTAAATTTGGTTGGTCTTACCAAGCAGGTAAACAATCTTGCCAATGCGGCACGAAATGGTAAGTTAAAACCTGATGATACCCAAGGCGGGACATTCACTTTATCCAACATAGGAAGCTTCGGAAGTATTATGGGTACGCCAATCATCAACCAACCACAGGTGGCAATAATGGCTGTAGGCACTATTAAAAAAAGGCCAATGGTTATTGAAACGCCACAGGGCGACAGCATTGCCATCCGCCACATGATGTATATCTCTCTAAGCTACGACCATCGCATTATTGACGGCGCTTTGGGAAGCACATTCCTGAATGCAGTGTCGAAAGAACTGGAAAATTTTGATGGGGAAAGAAGTATCTAACATTAATTGTTTACTCAGGGCAAAGATGACACCTCTTCTGTATTTGTTACATTTAAATGATGAGGGAGTTTCTTTGCATTATATTTCTCTACCTGCCGTAGCATCCACAAAAGAATAATCAAAGCCAAAATTCCAAAACAAAACCCTGCAATTACATCGCTTGCATAATGCAGCCGGAGATAAACCCTGCTGAGCCCCACAACAAATATTATCATCAACAGCATTGCAATTACAATCCATTTTATCCATTTATTTGAAACATTTCGGTAAGCTAAATAAATTAAAAGCCCAAAAAAAGTAAGGCTCATAAATGCATGGCCGCTGGGGAAGCTTAAACCCGGCACTTCTTTTAAAAGCGGAAAAAGCGGCCTTGGACGGTTAAACAATAATTTAAGCCCAAACATCAGCAGTAAATTACTTGCCCCAATAGTTATCAGTTTAACAGCATGCCATTTTTGTTTGCGTACAAAGAAATAATATGCAAAGACTATCAGCCATGCAGGAATCAGAAAAAAATGGGAGCCTAAAAAAGTGAAGAACTGCATAAAAACTGTTACTGCATCAGTGGTGTAATGCGACAGGTAATCAAATACTTTTTGGTCAATACTGTCTTGTTTATGATAAAATATTTGCCGGATGACAATTACAAGCAAGGAGAGGGAAATAAAAAATATGCCGAATACAAGAATAAGTTCGGCTGAAACCAAAGCAACAGCACTGGATAATTTTTTAATGCCTGGTCTTACATTCCTGCTCATATCTAAGTCAAAGTAAAGATAAAAACAGCTAAATACGAAGTGAGAATAATTCAATACCGTTTGCCTTCCCTTTTAAATCCACTATACCGAGGCTTTCACCCTGCCATTCTGTAAGGCCACTGTTTTCCATAAAATCTTTCGACATAATAAATTTCTGGTTCAGCTCATTGCAGGCGCTACGTATTCTTGAAGTTGTATTCATTGTATCACCACTCATTGCAAGATCTTTTTTTATAACACCTATCTCTCCTACTGTTACATCACCAATATGTAATCCAACCCTGAATTCAGGAATTATATCATAAGACCTGCGGAATTCTTCGCTGTTTTTTTGAAGATTTTTTCTTGCTTCTATTATAGCAGCCATACATTTCCGGATGTTGTCTTTTTCATACATCCAGGAAACTACAATTTCATCACCAACATACTGGTATATCCTTCCATCATGCTCTATCAAAGCATTGGAAACATGAAAAATAAAATCCCTGATGAATTTAAAATTTTCAACATGGCCCAGTTTTTCTGCAATAGGTGTTGAGTCTTTAAGGTCAATAAACATAATAATACGTTTTTCAATCTTCGGCTGACGGTATTTACCCATTACAATATCCATAAACACACCGGGGGAATATTTTTCGTTAATATCTATATACAATTGAGTTATCACAAAAAGAATAAACCAGTAAAGTATCTTTTGTATCAACGGTCTTATCTGTGTTACTTCATTCAGAAAAAACTGTAAAGCATATTCAAGCCCTTTCCCTTTGATAAATACAGCATCTACAAAATGTACAAAGAAATTCATTAAGAATGCTGCAAAGAGGAGTATGATACTTTTAAAGATGAAGTTTACAAAGGGTGACTTTTTACGAAAAATACTTCTTAAAGCAAAAACAAAAAGATAACCCATTACTGCAGTCATAATAAATACGGCAATCTCCCTGTAAATAATAAATTTAAACGGACTGTTTGTATTGCCTTGTTTAAATAACAGGATAACAATAACATCTACCAATGTCCAGAATACAGCGATAAAAAGTATTGTTTTTAAACGGTATTTACCAACCCCCGAAAGCCTGGAATATGAATTAACTAGTTTCATGATCTACTTTTCAGGTATTGATAAATGCTTGTTTGGGCATTTACTGCACTACCGTTGTGGCCATTTAATCTAACCTGCAGATTATCGGGCATCAATTTAACAGCTTTTGTATTATCTGACCATTGCAATTCAAAATAATCTATAAGTTCTTTCCTGCAGTAACTGTCTTTTATTTCAACACAAACTTCTATCCTGTGATGAAGATTTCTTGTCATTAAATCGGATGAACCCATAAAAACTACAGCATCTTCACCTATGCCGAAAATAAATAACCTGGAATGTTCCAGAAAACGATCCACAATCCGGTACACAGTTATATTTTCACTCAATCCTGCAATGCCTGGAACGATACAGCAAACACTACGCACTATTAAATCTATTTTAACACCAGCCTGGCTTGCTTTGTATAACAAACTAATGATAACCGGTTCTTCAAGATTGTTTACCTTAATTCTTATCCTTGCTTCCTCACCTTTCCTTGCTTTTTTAATTTCACCTGCAATACGTTTTTCCAATTCTTCTATCATGTTAAACTGCGATACCAAAAGTGCATTAAATTTTATCCTTGTTTCTCCTGGCTGATTATTCCCTTTCTCCAGAAACTGAAACAAAGCAAGCATTTCACTAATTACAGGAGCATTTGATGTGAGCAAAACATGATCTGTATAAAATTGAGCTGTTACCTCATTAAAATTTCCTGTGCTTAAAATAGCATAAGCCATTTCCCTGCCTTTCACTTTTTTCTTAACCAAAGCAATTTTAGAATGTACTTTTATCTGTGGCATACTGTACACAAGATTAATACCGGCCTCTTTCATTATCCTGCTCCATTTAATATTATTTGCTTCGTCGAACCTTGCTTTCAATTCTATAAAAACAACCACATTCTTTCCATTTCTTGCAGCGCTGATTAGTGCATTCACAATATGAGATTCGGATGCAAGCCTGTAAAGTGTTATGTAAATATCTGTCACATCATCATCCACTGATGCCTGGTTGAAAAAGGATAAAACTGTGTTATAGGATTGATAGGGAAGATGTAACAGTACATCCTGATGAGCCAGGACATTAAAAATTTCTGTGCCAGTTATTTTGCCCGGCAACGGGCGAAATTTTACAGGTTGCAGATTATTATTAAATACGGGAAATGAAGACAAATCACTCAGGTGATGATACCTGCCTCCGGCGAACATATCTTCAAATTTTACGGAGAAAGCACCAGCCAAAAATAACTGAAGATTCCGGGGCATGCCCTGTTCATACAAAAAACGGGAAGGCAGGTTTATATCCCTCTTTTTTAATTGCTTTTCTATTTTATTAAGCAGGTTACCGCTGTACTCATCAGCAAGGTTTAGCTCAGCATTCCTGTTAAACTTAATACTATAAATACTTATTATTTCAAGTTTACTAAAAATATAATGCATGTTTTCCCTGATTATGTCATCAAGAAAAATTACATATTCATCGCCATTAATGGGCGACAAAGAAAAAAATCTTTTCAGTTTGCAGGAAGGAATATTTACCAAAGCCTGCCTTAACGTACCATGATTATGTTCTTTTAAAGTAACAACAAAATACAACTGGTTGTTCTCAGGCATAAAATCTCTGTTGCTTTCCCCCTCTAAATAAACAGGCTGAATAAAAGAGAGCACATTGGAAAGAAATATTTCATTTATTTGTTCAATATGCTCTTCTTTCACCGGTGAATTGTAGTAAAAAATAATTCCATTTTTTTTAAAATCAGGAATTAATTCATTTGTCAGAATGGCACCAAAAACATCTAACTGCCGGTTAACTTCGTTTTGAATTTTTTGTGCAATATCTTCACTGACTTCTATGTTTGCTTTTTTCTGTGTCTTTAAAGTAAGGTTTGATAAAGCAATTACCGCAGGATATCTTACCCGGAAAAATTCATCCAGATTAGCAGAAAATATAGCAAGAAATTTAAGCCTGTCGTATAATGCTACCTTTTTGTCTGTAGCTTCCTGCAATACTCTTAAGTTAAATCCCAGCCAGCTTAAATCCCTGTTGAATAACATAAATTAATTTTAAAAAGGTGATCCAGCCCCAGGATTTACCGAAGTATTAACAGGACTATGAAAAATGAAAACAGCCAATGCAAAAGCAAGCACTGAAACAATTATGCCAATCATAAAAATATTATAAGCAAGCCGTATCAATTTATACTTACGTCCCAATACAGTTCCAAGTGTATAAATATCTTTTACAAGCGACCCATACAGGTAATCTGTATCCTGCATCATTTGTTTCATGGCTTCATTATATTCATCAAAAGAAACTTTATGAAAATTTCCAAAAAATAACAGGTTTACTTTTTTATCCAGAATATCCTGCCGGCTGAAATTACCCCCACCCAATTTAGGACGTGTAGCAATAATTGATATGACAATGGTAGTTACTGCAACACATAAAAATATAATGGTAGGAATGGTCAGATAAGGCACTTCCTCCAATTTTCTTAACAAAACACCTAACATTACTGAAATGATAATTGCATTTATAGAAATAAGAATATTTGCTTTTTGATCTGCCATTTCACTTAACCTCAGATGATTTGCCGAAGTCATCCTGAGCATAGTTTGAATGCCCTTGGACATCAGTCCTGTTTTGTCTTTTTCCAGATTTGCAAGACTGAGTGCATCAGCAGGTAAGTCATAATCTGTCATTGATTTTTTTAATTTTTTCATGTTCTTCTGTTTGGTTTGTTCCAAATGGTCTTTGCAATATTTTGTATAATATTTATGATGGGTAAGTAATTCAATTGTTCTTTCTGTCCATTCCTTTTCATTAATTAATGAACCGCTCAAATTATACTCCTGCCATACTTTTTTATTACTGTCATTAAATTCTTTTGTGCCCAAATGATAAGTATCAGCATCACAAATTATCTGTTGCAGCAAATTATCATGTTTGGTAGGGGGCCTGGTGGCCATAATACATTCTTCAATAATTGCAGGGAGTGTTTCGTCCTGTGAATGCACTTTCATAAAATCCTTCATCAGCTCAACACTTTTTTCTTCATGGTGACCAGCATCTGTTAAAAGATACCCCGTATCATGAAACCATGCAGCTACAAAAACAGCAAGCATGTCTTTTTCACTGAGGTAATAATGGCCGGCAATTTCTTTAGTTCTTTCAACAACATTCCTTGTGTGGTCAAGATTATGAAACACCAATGACGGCTTATTACTATTATTGAATAAATCCGTAACATACTGTTCTGTCTTTTTATAAAAATTATTGTTGTCCATAATTATCTTTTAAAAAACAAGTTTAAATTTAGTGCCAAGGGTAAAATTGAAAAGCCTGTTCTCAGGTGAAAAAGCTGCGGTGCAGGAAATCATAACCAGCCCGTAAGGAATATAATAAAGCCCTCCGCCATAAGCACCGTGCCATTTTTGCGAAGATTCTCCCCTTTGCCAAACCCTTCCTACATCATAAAATCCCATCAGCCCTACATTGCCCGGAAGCAAATAGGATTGTGATTTAAACAACTGAAACCTTAGCTCTGCACTTGCATAAGCAATAGAAGCACCGGAAAACCTGTTTTTTCTGTATCCCCTTATAAAATTATTTGCCCCAAGACTAAGTGCCTGAAAATATTCGTAATGTTTGCTGAAAATATGTCCGCCGCCGATGCGTAATATTGCCCCAACTCTTCCCGGATCTTTGATGCTTGCATACACAGTCATATCTGAAGTTAATTTGGTTAGCGCATGGGTGTTTGCATTAAACCCACGCAGCGAAGTAAATTCTGTAAACCATGTAACACCTCTTGTAGGAAAAATCTCGTTATTGATATAACTGATATCGAGTTTTGATTTTATACCCAGAAATTGTTTTACGCCGTAAATACTGGCAGAGTCGCTGCCAATTACAGAAGGGTTGCCCAATATGCGTTTTGAATTGTCGATGTACCTGCTCCAGTATTGATAGTACGATGGACCAACCGAAAACTGAAAAATGTCATTGTACCTTTTCCTTATCAGCAGGTCGGCCTCAAAATATTTATACCTTACTCTGTAAAATTGCAGGGGTATCGCTTTATCATAGACTGATTTGTTTCCAAACCCAAAAAAATTACTCAGTGTTGGATTTACCATTTGTGCATGAACAACAAGGTCCGCTTTTGAAACTACTTTATTAAAAACTCCGTCGTACTTTACCTGGTAAGCTCCTTCATGCGGTGCATATAAAGTTACGAGCCTTTGATCGGTGGCATACGGGTCTTTTCGAAAACCATAAGTTCGTTTTGAAAATCCAATACCCGCTAAAAACCTGTCCTCTTCATTATAGCCCAGGTTAATTTGCGGAAATCTTATTCTTGAATACTGAAAACCTGTACTCTTATATTCATTGATGGAAGGATTGGAAGTAAATTCTCTATTAGTTCTGCGTAAATTTATTTTTGCATTATTTTCAGTTGACAAATCATACACTATATTTTTAATATTACCTTTCAGGTTAAAAGTGTCATTGCCTTTACCCCCAATAATCCGCAATTTAATTTTTGATGAAACATCTTCATCTATCTCAAATTTATCATTACCATTTAAACCATATAGCCTTATTTCCCTGGTAATTTTTTCATTAAATATCCTGTTATACATTACAGATGCCGAATCGGTGCTGTTTAGCTTTTTATAAACCGTAAGCCGAAAACCATCGGGGTGTTTTGTAATATGAAAATACTCTGACTTATTGCTGCCGGTAACAGCAACTTCCTTTGACAAAAACTTATAGTACTTCAATGCATTCTTTAATAAAATATCACGGCGGCTCATTAATTTATCGGCCACCATCTTTGCATCGGTATCAACTATAGCTGCCGGAAATTTTGTTACCGCTTTCAGAATGGCATAATTGGTAATATTTTGCTGAAATGTTTCAGTTATATTTTTCCAGGCTGCTTCATCAAGGTTATTTAAAAAAAAGCGGTCAAAATCTCTGGCTACATAATTCAAACCGTTTATATCAGGTATAGTTTTTTTAAACCCCTGTAAAAACGGCATCTGCTTTCTTGATAAAAATCTTAAGAGTAACCCATCAGAATTAAAAAAAGCCTGATCCCTGTCTTTTGGTATTGGATAATATAATTTACCAAGCCCGGTATCGCTGGTGCCCCATTTCCATTGGTCGGCATGGCGGTCAAAATCACCAATCAGCATATCGAGTAACCTTGCTGTCAGCACTTTTTCCTGGTCAATATGATGGTCATTATCTTCCAGCATTTTATTAATTACTTTGCCGGTGCTTTTTGTGTCTACAAACTTCCCTCCGGGATCTCTGTTTTCAAGCATTACAACAGTATTGGCAAACATTTTTCTGTAAGGCCCAAAGGCAGGATCATCGGGCACAAAAAAGAATTCAGGCTCTGGCGTAAAAACACCTGCTGCTTTTGCAAGTTCGGTCACCACAAGCGGAGCATAAGGATGACTTGCCGAAATCATATCCTGAACAATGCCCTGAGCCAATGTTCCTCTTAAATTAGTTGGCAAAGCTTTTTCAGGATCTTTATCTACTGTTCTTAAAGTCCATTCAACACCTGCTTTATCTGTTAACCTTAATGATTTCGTTTGTTTTCCACCACCCAGGCTTTTAACAGTAAGCCCACCCTTTTCTTTATGAATGTTAAATTCCTTCATGGTAACAGGGGTACTCCATTCCTGACGGTAATTGGCGCCTAAAAATGTTTTACGAAATCCAAATTTGGCTTTGTACTTATCGCTGGCAGAAATAACCACACTGTCTTTAAATTTATATTCAACCTGCCTTACAATGTCGGCCACCGGTACCGGAATTTTAGAAAAATCCAGAATATCTTTTGTAAAATCCAATTTTACCGAATCACCATTAACTAAATAAACATTAGCCCTTACATTTTTTCTTTTAGAAATTTCTAATGTTATAAATCCAGATTCTGGTGATGCATACAGGCTATGTGTACCCTTTGTAACCCTTGAGTTTTTACTACCGGCACCGCTAACAATATAGTTATATCCACTGTCCTGTATTAGTTGCAATGAATGATCGTGGCCTGAAGCATAGATAACATTTGGATGTCCTTTTACAACACTTTCAATTTCACTAATCATTAATTGATATAAGGGATGCTTTAAATCCTGGATGGTTCCAAATACTGCCCTGGTTAATGGATAGACAGACCCCAGTAAAGGAAGGGGAAAATATAATTTTGGAATTGCATCAGTAAAGGGAAAAAGATGCTGCTTTAAGGTAAAATAACCACCATGAGGACTGTAACTTCTGAAAGTGTGATGCAATGCAAGGATGACTAACTTTTGCGAATTTTTAGAAAGAATATCATCTAACTGAAGTAATATTTCTGCCTTGGTTTTATAAGGACAATCTGATTCAATACCAGGTTTATCATTTTCATGCAACCACCATTGGCTGTCCATCATCAGCAATGTAATATCGTCCGTAATTTTTACTTCCACCGGCCCGGGACATCCATCCCGTGGAAACATAGTTACATTGTTATTTCCCAAATAATCAATATAAGACTGAACCCTCAGGATAGATTCATACCCGTTGGATCCCCCATTTGCCCAGTCATGATTGCCTGGAATAAAATAAACTTTCGCTTTACTTGTTCCTGCAATTTCAATCTGTGAATCAAGTGGCGCCTTTGCAATTGCAAAGGTTGGAAGACTGTTATCCGGTAATCCGGTTTTGTATAAATTATCGCCTAGAAAAACAATTGTTGTTTTTTCATTTACAGGAATATGATTTTTTACTGCTGCCACAACAGGGTGTCTTCCTTTTGTTAGCTGCCCTGCATCGCCGATTAATACAATCCGTGATTGAATACTGTCTTGTGCCAAAGCAACAGACTGCAGTGTTCCCAGACTGAAAAATATTATCCAAAATCTTTTCATAACCCTTTCTTTCTGTTTCTGATAATTAAAAGATTAGCTAAGCCTGTTTGATGCGATTCGTTAGAAATAATCATATCGCCCGATGCTGTGAAGGCAATTCCTTCCGGCTGTTTATACAAAGCAGGATTCAGTTGATACAATTCTTTTAATTCTCCCTGCCGGTTTGTTACAATCAGTAAATGATTAACTGAAGCCAGGATATAAAATTCATTGGTAACAGGATTTACAGCCATTGCAGAAGGTTTCAGATTTATTTTTTCCAGGCCAAGCTTTTTTGCAATGGGGGCTGCATCAATGCTGAACACAGCGGGTATGTAAACCTGAGTGACAATATTATAACCCCATGCCGATACTTTTTTATGCCCGTCATCTTCACAATTTTTGCATAATAACACAAGCTGCTGCAAACTGTCATCATAATACATAGATTCAAATTCATTTGTTTTTTTACTGCCTTCCGGAAACTTCGAAACCGAGGTTTTTACACTGTCATCTTTGCCAAACTGCACCGATTCTATATCGCCATTGCTTATTAATACATAAAAAATACTATCGTGTAAAACAAGGTCTTCAAAATCATGTGTTTTATCAAACCGCCATTTTTTTATCTCGGTTTTTCTGTTCAGGTATATTTTAAATAACATTCCGTTTTCATCCACTTCTGCAAATACGGATGTGTCCTTTGCATAATAAACAATTCCGGATATCTCAGATAGTGCTTCGGGCAGCTTAAAAATAATCGGGCTACCAAAGTCGTACCGGGAAGAATCTGTTAACTGGAATTTTTTAGAATTAACGTTACAAGCTAATAAAATAAAAAACGAAAATAGCACCCCATAAGCAATTTTTTTTGCATGTGTCATACATAATATTATAAAATGAGATTACAAACTTTATACCAGAGGAATGAAAGTTTACATATACTATAAAAGTACCAGCAATTTGACTGCTGTTTGTTACAGAATATTTAGAAAAAATTACATTATTCACAGGTTATAAAAAACTGCCTAGGAAGTTGAGTGAAAGTTACCAACCTGTTGTAATCAGCTTTGATGCTGCTTTTACACTGCAATGCTGGTATAATGAATATGCTTTGGCTGCATTATTCCTTATTTTTTCTGCAGTTTCATTTTTTATATAACTGCTTATGGCATCATGTAGGGTATAAGCTTCGGGGCTCATTAATCCGGTAGTCCAGAGTAGCGGGTTTGCTTTTGTTTGTTTTAAAAGAGATGAAAAATATCTTTTACTTATACAGGCAAGGATAATAGCATCTCTATGTTTACCATCGGCGTTTTCAAAATTATTGGTGAGTGAAAAATCCATTAATCCATTGTGGCCGATGAAAGCAAGTAATTTTGCATTGCCAAGTATTCCGAGTGGTTTATGATTTGCCATTACTGTATCTTTTTCAATTCCGGCGCAGGCGTTTAAATAATCTATTGTGCATTGCTTAATATATTTTCCATTGTATGCATCTGCAATTAAGTACCAGTTGGTTTTGGCATGTTTAAAAACCAGGCGTTCCATTTTAATACTGTCTATTGCTATTTTGCTTATCAATTTCCATTCGCTGCTTTTTTTAAAATAAGAACGAACACCATAGGCACAACCCCAGTAGAGATTATTATCAGGATCCTGCCCGTTACCAATTTTTGCCGGCACTGGCACAATGCCCTGGTACTTATTATCGCAAAGTGCAACAAGCACATGAATTGTGTTTACTGAAGAATCGTCAAATATTACATTAGCCCTGTTTGGTTCAATTGCTGCTGGATGTTGATTTTTTTTATTTGCAGTATTACAAAAACTGATAGTGACCAAACAAAGCAGAGGCAACAAAAAATATTTATTGGCAGGTTTCATTATTTACCTGATCTTTTAAAAAATTTCAAACCAGCTTTACTAAAGTAGGTAAAGATGGATGAATTTATTTGTAAAACATAGTTAAAGATCAGCACTGATATAAAGCACCAGAGTGCCCACAGGGTCCTGCGGACTACGCCTGTGAAGCTGATTTAAAAAAAAATGCCGGGCCAATAAAAAATTACTCCACCTTCAATCCCCAGTCAATTCCTTTTTGTGTGGCCGGCACACCGTCTGTTATCCATTTAGCTGGTTTCTCCCCTTTCAGTTTCCAGTCGAAAAACTGCTGCTCTCTTATCTGAATGTCTTTACGGTTTTTTCTTTCTATCAGATTATGTGCTTCGCCATTGTACACCAGCAACCAAACTGATTTGTTGAGGCGGCGCATGGCGGTAAACATTTCTATTCCCTGGTACCAGGGCACCGCATCATCGGCATCATTGCTCATTATAACAAGCGGAGTTGTAACTTTTGGCAGATGAAACAACGGTGAGTTTTCGATATACAATTGTGGCTTCTCCCAAAGTGTTGCGCCAATTCTGCTTTGAGAACGTTCGTATTGGAATTGGCGGTTCAGCCCCGTTCCCCAGCGAATGCCGCCATAGGCACTCGTCATGTTAGCAACAGGTGCGCCGGCCCATGCAGCAGCAAATAATCTTGTTTTGGTTATGATAAAAGCAATTTGATAGCCGCCCCAGCTTTGTCCCTGTAATGCCATTTTTGTGCTATCAACATAACCCAGCTTTGCAACAGCCCTTGCACCGCTAACTACATAATTATATGCATCCATTCCCGGATGACCTGTGGTGTAAGAAATATTGGGAGCAAAAACTACATAACCACGGCTTACAAAAAAAGAAATGTTGAGGCGGCTTGGTGTTGGTGCCGGCGGAATGTAGCCGTACAACCCATCTGATAATTTTTCATAGAAATAAGCAATCATTGGATATTTTTTCTTCGGATCAAAATCTTCAGGTTTGTAAATAATGCCTTCGCTTTCCTTACCAGTGTACGATTTCCATTTAAATAATTCGGCTGTACCCCAGTTATAATCTTTTTGCTGGGGATTGTTATTGGATAGCATTTCAGCATTCTTTAAATCAGTGCTGTAATAAAGATTGGGAGATGAGGTGTAATTTTCTTTTGAGTACAGAAAAGCCTGTGCATTTTTTGCTTTTGTCGGAATGCCGTAAACATTACCGGTTAATTTATTTGCAAAAAAATGATATGGTGCATCGGGCATTGACATTTCAAGTGCAGCTAATTTAGAATTGTTGTCAAATATTCTGAACAAAAGCGGCTTGCTGATATCAATAAAACGTTCTTCCCTGTCAGTAGAAATGTACCTGTAAGTAATTTTCTTCTTTCTTACTCCCTGGTTAGGGCCAATTAATTGTATTGGTGCGGCAGCAGCGTCCGGGTTTGTATTCCACACTTCATACCTATCGTAGATTAAAAGATTTTTGTCCTCTGCCGACCAGCCCATTGTTCCGTAAGCATTTGGATAATCCGGCACATCATTTTCTTCATCATATAATGGTACTTTTATTTTTTCAGAAACATTTTTAGTAACTCCCGTTGCTACATTATAAGTGAAGTAACTTTTCTTTGCATCATCATACCAGTAAAGATATTTGCCCGCAGGCGACGCATTGTAATTTACGTAAAGGTTTTGAGCTACCATTTTACGTTGTCCGGTTTCGGTATTAATAACATAAGCAGATGATTTTGTTCTGCCCATCCACTGCCCTTCTATCCTGTTACCCTTGTTGCTTTCAGCCAGCACCCAGTCTGCATTTCCTTCATCCACAATACTCACTTGTTCTGCACCTTCGCTACCCAATTGCAGCATTTTATTTTCACCTGGTTTAATTACTGCAAGATAACTTCGTTTTAATTCATTGTCTAATTGCTTCAATTGCTGAGGCTGTAAATAATCATCATTGTAATGCCACACATCTAATTTGACAGTTTCAAAATCAACTAATGTGGTATCTTTTGGTGGTTTAATGACTGCCGTACCAAAAAATAATTTCTTTCCGTCTTTACTGAATAATACGTTCCCATTTTCGCTGACAGTGCTTCCCAATTTCATCCCAACTGTATTTTTATCTGCAATCATTGCGGCACTGTCATCGCTTTTATGATAATACCAGAGTTGATAAAATTTAGTGAGTGCTTTTGCAACGCTGTCTCTTTCTGCCACAAAAGCTAATTGAGTACCATCTTCATTCAAAGCATAATTTTTTGCATCGTTAAACTTTTTTAAAATTATACTTTCCTTTGAAGTTGCTAAATCAATCCACAACACAGTGGCTTTTATAAGTGAATCATTATTTTTTGCAGAAGTTTCTGCAATAAATGTTGCAGCGTTTTTGCTGAAAAAATATTCATTTACCAGTTTGTATTTTTTTTCTGAGCCGGTCAGCAGGTTTCTTAAAACCAGTTCAGTACCTTCTTCCACTTTTTCTGCTTCCGGCTTTGGCGCCGCAGCTTTATCTTTTTTAGATGGCGTTAAAATGTTTATTCCTTTTTCCTGTGCTTCCTGCATTTTTAGCCGCAGGCTGTCAGCAACTTTTGCAAGGCTGTCAATCATGCGCTGCATATTACTAAGCTGGGATGCTGAATCGGGTACAGCCTTTACTTTTGGTGCATCTGTACTTTTTTCAAGAAGATAAGCAAGCCAGCCGCCAGCTTTTTCGGGAATCTTATAGGATTTTACTTTGGCAATTTTTATCACACTGTCTTTGCCAAGTTCAATAATGGCCAGCGAATCTTTAGGCATTTCATCGGCAGTCTTCTTTTTAATTTTTGCCTGCCTTGTATCGGCAAACAAAGGCTTTATTTTAAAAACAACAAACCGGCTGTCTTCTGTTATGGCAGCGCTGTAACCACGGGCAATTGTTTTTTTATATTTTGTTTCAGGGTTTTGAATTATAAGTTCCCCATCACCTTCCTGGGGATTAACGGTATAGATAACAAATTTTCCGTCATTGCTTATCATGCGTTCGCCAATACTTTTCCAGTTGTCATAAACCGAATGGTCTAATGGTTTTTTATTTTGGGCAAATGATGAAAAGGGAATAGATAGTACAAAAGAAAAAATAAGCAACTTCATAAATATAATTTTGGTGCGATAAAGTTATTGGTTTTTAGGCTAAGAGAATAAAAGAGAAAAGAAGAAAAAAGAATGAAGTTTAACAACCTTATTTTCTCTTTCTTGCTCTTGGCAATTATCTATTCCTCCATAAACCCCCACTCTGCTCTTAAGCTATTAAGCCTTTCGCCCTCAAATTTTG
>JANNAM010000015.1:0-2310 GCA_031384415.1 Bacteroidota bacterium | reverse complement strand
TATCATTTTAAAGCTGATATGCAAATGCTGGCCGCGGTTGATATAAACTTTGCTGATGCTGCGGCACAATATAAAATGCTTGCGAAAAATTTACCCGCAGGTAAATTCCCCAAAACTTATTTTGCTGGAACGGGTAAATATGAGTTCAGCAATTCAGGCTGGTGGTGCAGCGGGTTTTATCCGGGCACATTGTTTTTGTTGCATAAGCAAACAAAAGACACAGCGCTGTTTAACGAAGGCCTGCGGATATTAGGATCCCTCAAAAAAGAACAGTTTAATACAGGCACACACGATCTCGGTTTTATGATGTATTGCAGTTTTGGTAATGCAAATAGCATTGCACCAAAGCAGGCGTATAAAGACGTTTTATTACAAAGTGCCAGATCGTTAAGCAGCCGTTTCAATCCCGCAGTTGGCTGCATCAAGTCGTGGAACGGGAAAGACAATGAGTTCCTCGTGATCATTGATAACATGATGAATTTAAAATTGTTGTTTTGGGCAACTCAACTTAGTGGGGATTCTTCTTTTTATAAAATTGCCGTTACCCATGCCAATACAACAATGAAAAATCATTTCCGCAATGATCATAGCTCCTTCCACGTAATTAATTACAATGCAATTACCGGTGCCATACAACAAAGGAGAACAGCACAGGGCGCAGCCGATGAATCGGCATGGGCCAGGGGCCAGGCATGGGGCCTGTATGGTTACACAGAAGCATACGGGGAAACAAAAGACAAAAAATACCTGGAACAGGCAAATAAAATTGCAGGGTTTATTTTATCACATCCAAATTTACCGGCCAATAAAATTCCATACTGGGATTTTAATGCACCGGGGATACCCAATGCATTGCGTGATGCTTCTGCCGCTGCCATCATGGCTTCTGCATTGCTGGAGTTATGTACCTGGGTAAATAAAAAGGATGGAAAAAAATATTTTAATGCCGCCGAAATAATATTAAGGTCCTTATCCTCGACAGACTACAAGGCGGCAGCCGGTATCAATGGTGGTTTTATTCTTAAACATGGTGTTGGACACATGCCCAACAGAACAGAAATTGATGTGCCGCTTACTTATGCCGATTATTATTTTGTAGAAGCAATGGCCAGGTACAAAAACTTAAATAAATAAAAGTGAAATATTGTTGCTGTATATTTTTAATGGTCTTTCTTAACCAGTCATTACTTGCCCAAACTTATCCCAGTAACAGGTTGTGGCATGATAAAGAAAGAACAATCCGTTATCATCCCGAAGGGAATGATATTGTGATCACAAACGGCAACAGAAGATTTACAAGAGCTTTGTATGGCACCAATACTGCTTTTCGTGTGGAGACCGGCGACCTGCCTGAGTTTGCGATGTACATGCCCGGCATGGGTGGCAATATCAAATTTGGTTTATCAAATAATGACAGCAGCAAATGGCTTATTAAAGCAGATAAAATTACAGCCCGGTACCGTGCCGGTAGTATGTTGTATGATATTGAAGACAAAATGCTGGGCATGGGAAAACTACATATTACTGTACTGGCAATGGGCGATGCAGAAGGAATAATAATAAAGATGGCGTTTGAAAATGTATTGCCTGGTATAAAATTAGTTTGGGTTTATGGCGGCGCTTCAGGAAAAAAATTCAGCAGGGATGGAGATATGGGACCAGACCCTGAGAGCAGTTTTTATTTAAAGCCTGAATACTGCAGTGACAATACTTACTCGATAAACAAAAATAGTTTTCTGCTGAAATACGGCACCGGTGTGGTTGCAGAATGGGATCCGTACGTAAATAAAAACTTAGCAGCAGATACGGCTAAAGCGGTTAAGATTGGGAAAGAACAACAGGTGATTGGATTTGTTCCGCCATCAATGGCGTTGCAGATTGGTGATGCTGAACAGCAAAGTTCTCCTGGTGCATTGCTTCAATCTACACAAAATAAATCTTCGCTAATTGCAGGCCGGCTTGTTATAAAAAATAACGAACCTTATTTTTTCGCAATTCAAAAATCCGATGGTAATAGATCTATTGCTTATGCTGATGCTGAAAAAATATTCAGCAAAGCAGAATCAGCAAGAAAAAACATTGCAGACCGAATTAAAATTGTTACTCCGGATAAATATATAAATACGCTGGGTGGTGCATTAAGTATTGCTGCCGATGCGGTTTGGGATAATCCCACTTTTATGCATGGTGCTATTGGCTGGCGCATGCGGCTGAATGGCTGGCGTGGCCCATATGTGGGTGACGTATTAGGCTGGCACGACAGGGCAAAAACACATTTTAAAGCGTATGCATTATCGCAGGTAACTACAC
>JANNAM010000181.1:0-3768 GCA_031384415.1 Bacteroidota bacterium | reverse complement strand
TTCTTTAAAACAATGTTGATAGTCGTTAGACCATTGTTGTTTACAATATGTTGCGTAATACCCTGTGAATAACCTCTGATAACATTTTCTTTCCATGCGGCAGTTTCTGTTTCGGCATGTACATTAACCAGTTGTGGAACTTCTTCATTTACTGTAATAGTGTATGTAAGTTGCTTTTCTTTTTCCATGGCATAAGCGGGCAGACATTTTATTACTATCTTATATTTCCCGGCCGCTAATTTAACCGGGTAATTTATTACAGCCTCCACGCTATCAAAATTCTTTGCTGCCAATGCCCAGCCGCTGATACCTACTCTGTCCAGCAGTTTACAATTTTGAATGACCTGCATAGAGTTTAATGTCCAGGCAGTTTTTGTATCAACCAAATTGGCTTCATCATTTTCTTTTTGTATAAATAGACTGTCTGCTTTTATTTGTATGCTATCAAAAATAACAGGGGCATTAAAAACTTTCAGGTCACGTGGATGCCAGCTCATCATACCGTTCCATTTGCCTGCAGATATTCCGGTATTATAATAGTCTGTCATTGTTTTTATAGACTCAAAAGCTTCTGTTGCTTTCAGCAAATATTCTTTTGCTTCAACTTCTTTTTTTTCTAACAAAGCAACACCGGCCAGCTTCTCATAAAATATTTTTTTATTCATCAGCGCAGCACCAATTACGGGATATTCTATAAGTTGGTAAAATGCATCCTGCAACGATGCAGGTATTTTCTTTTTACAAGTGCCGGTTAAGCCAATCAAAATATCATATTCAGCCATGCGCTCTTCCATTTCCTTTTTGGTAAAAGTGAGCATACCCAAATGCTCCGGCTTGCCCGATTCTGCCAAATGATAATACGCATCTTTCAACATCCATATCACACTGGTATTGCTGCTGCCAAATAACTGCGTTGCCCAGTTTTCAATGTAACTGTAAGTATCATCTTCATGGTATATTTTTATATCCCAGGCCATATCCATGGCAAACTGCATTTCCAACTCGGCAGGTTTTATGTCGCCAATATTAAATACCCATAATTTTTTTGCACCATAATCATAAGCCTTTTTCATTTCGTAACCGATCAGTGCTGGTGAGATTGAACTCAGCCATAAATAATCATGCGGACTGCCCCAGTAAGACAAATGATAGTACACGCCATGCCCCCCACTTCGTTTTTGTTCTGCTTCATTTGGTAACTGGCGTATGTAGCCATGGTTATCATCAGGCCAGATAATGGTTACATCGTCCGGTAATTTCATTCCTCTTCGGTATAAACTGAGTACTTCTTTATACGGCACAAATATTTGCGGAATGGTTGTTGCAGATTTCTTAAAATTGTTTTGTAAGATTTCTCTTTGATCAGCAATTACTTTTTCAAGCAGTTTTACTTTTTCATTGGGCTCCTTTGGCCCCGGCATACTGCCATCATGTACACCCCTCATGCCAACAGTAAAAACTGATTCATAGTTTACTGATTCTTTTATCCTGTCATCCCAATATTTATAAATCTCATCTTTGTTTACATCATAGCGCCATTCGCCGGGTTTCTTTTTATATTCTTCGTCGTAAGTTTCGGCCCATTCGCAAACGTTATTACGCAGCATGGGTTCGCAATGACTGCCGCCAACAACAATGGCGTAATCATCTGCCACCCTAGGATTTTGTTTGTAATAATAAAATGCTTTGGCGCAGGGATGCATGGCCGGCCAGATATAATTGGCTTTTAAGCGAAGCAGCAATTCAAAAACCTTCGCATAGGTTTTGGGACCAATGTCTTTGATATCGGTATCTATATTTTTTGCAGCCCAGGGCTGCAGGCCCCAATCTTCATCATTAATAAAAATACCGCGGTATTGTACTGATGGTGTTGTGGAAGTATAGATGCCTGAAATAAATAACTGTTGTTTTTTATCAGGCACCACATCGGCCCACCATACAAATGGCGATAAGCCCATCTGCCGGGAGAGATGAAAAATACCAAATGCAGTTCCTCTTCTGTCGCTGCCAGCAATAATTAATTTTTTACCGATAACTTTTATAATAAAACACTCCCATTTGCTTTTTATAGCCGTTACATTAATTGATTTGCTCTTTATGAACCCATCAATCAATTTTGACTGGCCGATGGTGCCGGCAATGATGGCAAACTCATCTGTTACTTTGTTGCCGGTATTTAATTTTATTTGTTTGCCGGAAATGAGTTTGATATCATTGGCAAATGCTTCTGCAGCTATCTGAACTACTTTGGCATCTTTGCTATCATAATAAAAAGTGGGTGTTACATTATTGGTAAAGAGAGGAAATGCATTGGCGGCATTTTGTTCCAAAACGGAGATACTGTTTTTTGTTTGAGAGAACAGCTCTTGCCCACAAAAAAGAAAAATCAATACTAAAAATATTGAACCGGTGAATCTTTGCAACATACAATCGTTTATAGAGTTTGTAAATTAGGCTTACGAGTCAGTTAATCCGTCCTGTCGCATCCTGCGAAAAATTAGTCAATCAGCATCATTTCAATATCGCTTCAACCGCATCTAACTCCTCTGCCGAAAACTGCCCGTTATTTAAACAGGCTACCGAATCCAGCAACTGTGCAGCACTGCTTGCGCCTATCAATACAGAAGTTACCCGTTCATCTTTCAGCAACCAGGCCAATGCCATTTGTGCTAAAGATTGATTGCGTGCTGCAGCAATATTATTCAATGCTTTTATTTTGGCTAAAACGTCTTCTGTTATCTGTTCCTGCTTCAGAAATACTCCTTTTGTTGCTCTTGAACCTTCGGGAATACCATTGATGTAGCGGTTGGTTAATAAACCCTGCGCCAATGGTGAAAAAGGAATGCAGCCCACTCCATCCGCTTCAAGCACATCCAGCAATCCATCGGTTTCAACCCATCTTTCAAACATGGAATATTTTGGCTGATGAATTAAACAGGGCGTACCCAATTGTTTTAAAACAGCAAATGCTTTTGCGGCTTCGGCACTTTTATAATTGGAGATACCAACGTATAAAGCCTTGCCCTGGCGTACAATTAAATCCAATGCAGCCATGGTTTCTTCCAGCGGCGTATCAGGGTCTGGACGGTGATGATAAAAAATATCAACATAATCCAGTTGCATTCTTTTAAGGCTTTGGTCAAGACTTGCAACCAGATTTTTCTTCGATCCCCATTCGCCATAAGGACCGGGCCACATATAATAACCGGCTTTACTGCTGATGATCATTTCATCACGGTGTGCATAAAAATCCTGTTTCAGAATTTTACCAAAATTTGTTTCGGCACTGCCTGGTGGCGGCCCATAGTTATTGGCCAGATCAAAATGTGTGATGCCGCAATCAAATGCAGTATGCAATGTTTTGCGGTAAACTTCTTTATCATCAACATCGCCGAAGTTGTGCCAGAGGCCTAAGGAAAGTGCAGACAACTGAATACCGCTTTTTCCGCAGCGGCGGTATTGCATTTGCTGGTAGCGTTGTTCGTTTGCTGTGTAAGACATCCGTTTAAGATTATTTTATCCTGAAAGTTAAAGCATCGTCTCCATCCTTGTTATATAATTAAAGACCACAATGAAAAAAATCAACCGGCATCAGTCTTTTTTATTGATATCAAATGGGGCTCCATTTACTGTTACATTTTCGAATTTAATTCCGGAATAGCTGGTTTTTAAAGTAGCGGCTTCTGCAGTAGCAGAAATATTTCTGAATACAATATTTGAAACAGTATCTGCTGCATTCCCTTCCATTTCACCAAACTTTTTGCATTG
>JANNAM010000177.1:0-13820 GCA_031384415.1 Bacteroidota bacterium | reverse complement strand
GACTTCGGCAAGCCGATACGGGACATCATCGCTTAGTCGGTTGCGACCTTCTGTCGTGCTAACACTTATTCAGCTGTTGAGCTCGAACTCAGCGGCCACAAAATGGCGCCATGGAGCCTGACAAGTTCCGCTGCCTTGATCTGCTATGCCCGCATCGGTCGCCACAGCAGGAATTGCAACTGTTGTAGTCACAAAAATGTATGCTAAGTATCGTATCATAATAGAGTCCCGGTATCAATAACTAAACTGAACAATTAAGACGTATGAAAAAGATAACAATAGTGATTTTATTTGCAACTTGTTTTTTCAGGATGCATGCACAAAATGCGCCATTCCCAAAAGAACTGGAAGATCCTTCAGTTTTTGAGATCAATAAACTGCCATCGCATGATAATGCCTTTCCGTTTGAAAGCCGGGAACTGGCATTAAAGAACAAAAAAGAAGCATCTCAGTTTTTTTATTCATTGGATGGTAACTGGAAATTTAATCTTACAGAAAACCCGGCCAATCGCCCGGTGGATTTTTATAAAACAAATTACAATGACAGCAAATGGCCTGATATTAAAGTTCCGGGCAATTGGGAACTACAGGGTTATAGCTACCCCATCTACACCAATATCCCTTACGATTTTGCACCACAAAATGCAACTCCACCTTTTGTGCCGCACGATAAAAACCCGGTTGGCTCATACCGGAAAAATTTTGTGCTTGATAAAAACTGGAAGGGAAGAAAGATCATTCTTCATTTTGGCGATGTAAAAAGCGCTTTTTATTTATGGGTGAATGAAAAGCTGATTGGCTACAGCGAAGGCAGTAAACTGCCGGCAGAGTTTGATATTACCAATGCCGTGAAAAATGGCAATAATGTAATTGCGGCTGCAGTTTATCGCTATAGCGATGGCGCTTATCTTGAAGACCAGGATTTCTGGCGCATTAGCGGAATAGAACGTAGTGTCTATCTATATGCACAGCCTTTACAGCACATACATGATTTTACTGTAAAACAGGATCTGGATAATACGTATACCAACGGAATTTTTGCAGCCGATGTGCAACTCTCAGGTAATACAAAAGTTGTTTCTGTCAATTGCATTTTACAAACTAATGATGGAAAAGAAATTCTTTATAACAAAACAATTCCGGTCAATGGCCTTTCTGCTGTAAAGTTTGAAAGCATTATTTCAAAACCAAAAATGTGGAGTGCCGAAGCGCCCAATCTTTATACACTACTTATTGAATTAAAAGACGGCAACCAAAAAACCATTGAGGTTAAACCAAAAAAAGTCGGCTTTAGAAAAACGGAGATACGTAATGGCCAATATTTGCTTAACAGCAAACCCATTTTATTTAAGGGCGTAAACCGCCACGAGCATGACCCTTACACCGGCCATGCATTAAGTGAAGAAGGTATGCTGAATGATATAAAGACATTTAAGCAACTTAATATTAATGCAGTACGTACCTGCCACTATCCAAACGATGAACGCTGGTACGAACTCTGCGATGAATACGGCATCTATGTTATTGATGAAGCGAATATCGAAAGTCATGGTATGGGATATATCATCACCAAAACACTTGGCAACAATCCATCGTTTGAAGGTATGCACCTGAGCCGCACAGAGCGCATGTACTATCGTGATAAAAATCATCCCAGCATCATCATCTGGAGCCTCGGTAATGAAGCAGGTAACGGAATTAATTTTTACAATACTTATCGCTTGTTAAAATCGCTTGATAAAAACAGGCCGGTGCAATACGAACGTGCAGGGTTAGAATGGAACACGGATATATACTGCCCGATGTATCCCAGTCCGGATGATATAGAGAAGTATGCACTCACCAATCCTGCAAGGCCACTCATTATGTGTGAGTACGAACATGCCATGGGCAATAGCGAGGGCAACTTTGCCGAGTATTGGAACATCATCGAAAAATATCCTGCATTGCAGGGCGGCTTTATCTGGGATTATGTAGACCAGGGATTTGCAAAGAAGAATGAAAAAGGAAAATCATTCTGGGCTTATGGCGGCGATTATGGTCCGGCTGATGTGCCCAGCGATAATAACTTTAATTGCAACGGGCTTGTTGCACCCGACCGGAGCTGGCATCCGCATGCTTATGAAGTTAAGAATGTGTATAGCAATATCAAACTCAAATCATTTGACAAAGAAACGGGAACGGTAGAAATATTTAACCAGCAGTTTTTTGAAGCTGCATCCATCCAGGTGAAATGGGATATTGCTGTTGAAGGAACGAAAGAAAAAGAAGGTATTGAAAAAAATATCCGCATAGAACCACGGCAAACGGTAAAAGTAAAACTCAGTGGCTACGACGCATCGTTAAGCAAAAGAGGTTTCGAAACATTTATAAATTTTTACGCTCAAACACAAAATGAAGATCGCCTGTTGCCTGCAGGTTACGAGATCGTTCGTAACCAGTTTAAACTGGCGGATAAATCATTGTTTGCCGATTATGGATTTCCTAAAACGATAACAATAGATTCGTCTGCTACCGGTTGGAAAATAAAAGATAAGAACATTGATTACATCATTGATAGTAAAAAAGGATACCTCCAAAATATTATTGTTGCCGGCAACCCGGTAATGAAAAGCCCGCTGATACCATGTTTCTGGAGACCAGGTACAGATAATGACTTTGGCGCAAACTCACAGAAAAAATTATTATTCTGGAAAAACGTTATGGACAGTGCAGTTTTGCAATCGGTAAAAATTAATGGAGGCAATATAATTATATCGCACACAGTTTTAAACGGCGATGCAGTTTTGGTAACTAAATTTGCTATTGGTGCCGATCAATTCATTAAAGTAAAATACAGTCTTAAAAAGATAAAAGGAGATTATCCCATGCTGATGCGTTTTGGTATGCAAATGAATATCAACAGCCAGTACAACAAACTTAACTGGTATGGCCGTGGCCCATGGGAGAATTACCAGGACAGAAAAACTTCAACGCTTATTAATAGTTACACAGCCAATGCCGCTGAATTGTGGCATCCATATATACGTCCGCAGGAAACAGCACATTTTGTTGATGTACGCCGGGCTTCTTTTTTAAATACTGCCAATAAAGGCATAGAGATACAGCAATGGGATGCTTCTTTTGAATTTAACAGCTATCCTTTTGCAGATGAAGATTTGTATGGCGGTGAAACAAAAAAGCAACTGCATGGCGGCGAACTGGAACCAAGGGATTTCATCAACCTGCATATTGATAAGGCACAGATGGGAGTTGGCGGTATAAATAGCTGGGGCACTTTGCCATTAGAAAAATACCGCCTGCCTTACCAGGATTATGAGTTTAGTTTTTTAATACAGGTTAAAAATTGATAATCAATAATGAAAAAGAAGATCATAGTTTTTTGTCTGCTGTTCTCAGCGTTTAATTGTGTTGCCCAGCATCATCAGTTTGTAGATCCATTGATTGGAGCAGAAGGTGACGGCAATGTATTCATCGGCCCTTCCTGCCCTTATGGAATGATAAAGCCGGGGCCGGATGTAAACAAGAATGCCAATAGTGGTTATACTCCCGACATGACAAAACCTTTGTATGGCTTTAGCCAGGTGCATGTGAGCGGTACTGGTGGTGGTGCTAAATATGGTAATATTCTGGTAATGCCATTTGCAGGTGATTTTGAATTGATAAAACAGGAATCATTGAGAGCAAATGAAAAAGTTGAATTAGGTTATTACAGTGTTGGTCTATCCAAATGGAATATCAAAACAGAAATAACAACATCTCCTAAAGTAGCTTATTATAAATATTCTTTTTTAAGCAAAGGAAAAAAAGGAATTAAGATTGATTGCGGTGAATTTTTGGGAGAAGGTGCAACTCCCGATGCAAGGGAAGCACAGCAGTTTGTGGGTTCCGAAATTGAAGTGGTTTCTGATTATGAAGTAAGAGGTTATTCAAAAGTGCGGGGCGGATGGAATAATGGAGCTGCTTACACGGTTTATTTTTCGGCTGTGTTCAATAAACCAATCAGCAGCTTTGCTACATTTAAAAACGGGCAATTATTTGCTTCGCAGAAAGTACAGTTTGATGATGGTAAGAAGACAGGCGCTTTGCTTTATTTCACCGATGCAGAAGCTGCTGAAATAGAAATGAAGATCGGCATTTCATTCATCAGTTCTTTAAAAGCAAAACAAAATATTGATACAGAAATACCGCACTGGAGTTTTGAAAAAACTTTACAGGAAACGAGAGAGAGCTGGAAAACACTGTTGAAAAAAATAGAAATAGATAACAGTGCAACGCCCGATCAGCAAAAAATGTTTTATACCGCCCTGTATCATACCATGCTGATGCCGGTTGACCGCACAGGCGAAAACCCTTTGTGGGAAAGCGGCTCGCCATACTACGATGATTTTTATGCAATATGGGATACCTATCGTTCATCCAGTCCGCTGATAACATTGATAACACCATCACGACAGGTAGATATTATAAATGCACTGTTGCAGATATACAGAAGAGAAGGTTATATGCCTGATGCAAGAAGCGGCAACAGCAACGGCCGTACACAGGGCGGTTCCAATGCCGAAGTGCTGATTGCAGATGCGTTTGTAAAAGGATTAAAAGGAATTAATTACAACCTGGCCCTGGAAGCCATGCTTAAAGATGCAACCATTCCGCCGGGTGGCAATGAAGAGAAAGAAGGCCGTGGCGGACTAACGGATTACAATGGCCTCGGTTATGTGTCAACCAATTTTGTGAGGGCTGGTAACAGAACATTGGAATATGCTTACAATGATTATTGTCTGGCAACCGTTGCAGGAGGTATAAAACGGAAAGGAGAATACCGGCGTTTTTTAAAGCAATCGGATAACTGGCAAAACCTTTGGCGCAATATAAAAGACAATGGAGCCACGGGTTTCATCATGCCCAAAGATGCAGCTGGTAAATGGGTTGACAGTATCCGTTGTGATATGAGCAATGGAAGAAGTACTTATATTCCTTACACGCCATTGGCACAGGACTGGCCAATATGTGTGTGCTGGTGGTGCAGCTTTTTTTACGAGGCCAGCAGTTGGGAATACTCCTTAAGTGTGCCGCATGATGTGGCCATGCTGATAAAAAAATCGGGCGGAGCCGATGCATTTAAAAAGCGATTGGATATTTTCTTTGAGAAAGAATTATACAATGTAGGCAACGAACCATCTTTTCTTTCGCCTAATTTATACCACTGGATAGGCAGGCCCGATCTGAGCAGCGACAGGATACAAAAAATTGTAAACAAAAATTACAATGCTTCTCACAGTGGTATCCCGGGCAACGATGATTCCGGTGCCATGTCGTCCTGGCTGGCCTTTCACATGATGGGCCTGTATCCCAATGCCGGGCAATCTTATTATTTGATCAATTCACCTTTTGTAAAACAAACCGTCATTCACCAGGAGAATGGGAAAGACTTTACCATAACAGCAAAAAATTTTTCTGCAGAAAATAAATTTATTAAGTCAGCAACATTAAATGGCATACCATTTAATAAATCGTGGATTGAACATAAAGATATAATGAATGGTGGCGAACTTATTTTAGAGATGGGAGTAACTGCATCAACTGTTTGGGGTATGCAACAATTGCCGCCATCAAAATCAGATAGTGAAAAATAAAACATGAAGAGATTAATTTTTTATCATCTTGGTCATGGCCATTCGGTAACTTTTTTGTGTAAAGAAACTGGAGCTGCAAAATATTAAAACGAAAGGTAAATCTGGAAAGCCTGCATTGTTTTTTAATGATGTGGAGAAAATGAATAAGTAATAGGTAAAATAAATACTGAAACAATTATAAGGAGCTCAATAAAGAATAAAATGTACAAGAGTGCGACGCCAATGAAGTTTAATAGCAGTACTAAAGCCGGGTACATAAAAAATATAATTGCGACAGCAATTTTGTTTTTAGTGTGGATGCCAACTCATGCACAGGACTTATTGAAATATGTACAACCATTATCGGGCACTGCAGGTTCTACAACTGCCGCTGCATTAAAGCATAGTGAAAGCGGCGGCACAGAACAAAATGCAAATACGATTCCTTCGGTAGGTTTACCATTTGCCATGACGCAATGGACGGCGCAGACAAGAAGAACAGAAATAAAATGCCAGCCGCCCTATTATTATAAAGACAGTTTGTTAAGTGGTTTCAGGGGTACACATTGGCTTAGCGGCTCCTGCACGCAGGATTACGGAAGCTTTACCATTATGCCGGTTGCAGGCAGTTTAAAAACTATGGTGAGTGATTATGCAATTCCTTTTTCTCATGCAGATGAAATGACCAGCCCGGCAAATTATAAACTGACAACAAAAAATATTGTTACTGAAATAACTTCCACGCTGCGCTGCGGCATGATGCAGTTTAGTTTATTGCAGGATGACAGTCTGTATATTTTGGTAATGCCCAATAGCGACCAGCAGCAAGGCTTTGTGCAGGTTGATGCGGCGAAAGGAGAGATATGGGGCTACAATCCGGTGCATCGTATTTACCAGGGTTGGGGACAGCCTGCAGGCTTTAGCGGTTGGTTTTATATAAAAGTTGAAAAGAAAATTTTGGCAAGCGGAAGTTTTAGTGAAGGGCAGATCTTTTTAAAAGATAGTATTTCAAACAAAAAAGATATTGGCATTTTTGCAGGATTCCGTTTAAAAAAAGGTGAGCAGTTGTTGCTGCAGATCGGCACATCTTTCAGCAGCCTGGAAGGAGCAAAAAAGAATTTGCAAAAAGAGATTGGTGAAAAAAGTTTTGCTGAAATTTTATCTGCCGCAAAAAATACATGGGAGATGGCTTTGGCAAAACTATCTGTAAAAACCAGTATTGAAAAAGACAAGCGCATATTTTATACAGCCTTTTATCATGCCATGCAGCACCCGAGATTGTATAATGACGTGAATGGGACTTATCCGTCGTTTTCCGGTAAAGGCGGATTAAAAAATTCAGGCAACCGTAATTATTACGACGATTTTTCGATGTGGGATATTTACCGGGCGCAATTGCCATTATTTGAATTGCTGGATATTGATAAGACAAATGACTTTGTACAATCTGTTATTTTGAAAGGTCAGCAAGGTGGCTGGTTGCCTATTTTTCCCTGCTGGAACAGTTATACCGCTGCTATGATTGGCGATCATGGTACGGCTTTTATTGCATCGGCATATAACAAAGGCATTCGTAATTACGATGTTGCTGCGGCTTATACACTAATGCGGAAAAACGCTTTTGAAACACCGGCAGATTTTACCGAATACAAAAATGGCATGGGTAGAAGGGCGTTGACTTCTTATTTAAAATATGGTTTTATACCGATTGAAGATAGTGTGCCCGAAGCTTTTCATAAAAAGGAACAGGTGAGCCGTACATTAGAATATGCTTTTGATGATTATGCTTTGTCTGTTGTGGCTAAAGGATTGGGAAAGACAGATGATTATAAAAAACTTTATCAACGTTCATTTAATTATAAAAATGTTTTTGATAAAAATGTTGGTATGATAAGAGGCCGCTATGCAGATGGAAGCTGGTACAAACCTTTTAACCCGGATAAAAGAGAGTTTTATATTACAGAAGGTACGCCCCGGCAATATAATTTGTATGTGCCGCAGGATGTACCCGGGCTTGCAAAACTGATGGGCGGCAGAAAGCAATTGGAAAATGCATTGGATAGCTTATTTACCAAAGATGAATACTGGCATGGCAATGAACCGGGGCACCAAATACCTTTTATGTATAATTACACCGCATCGCCATGGAAGACACAACAGGCAACAAGAAAGATACTTGCTGAAGAATACAGCGATGGCTCCGGTGGTTTAAGTGGTAATGATGATGCCGGGCAAATGAGTGCCTGGTACGTATTTGCGGCAATGGGTTTTTACCCGGTAGATCCGGTATCTGGCAATTATATTTTAACAGCACCATTGTTTGATAATATCAGCATTACATTACCAGGCGCAAAAAAATTAGAAATAACCTGTTACAAAAAAAATGCGACAGATAAATTTATTAGCCGTGTAAAATGGAACGGCAA
Source organism: Bacteroidota bacterium (assembly GCA_031384415.1). Classification (GTDB taxonomy): domain Bacteria; phylum Bacteroidota; class Bacteroidia; order Chitinophagales; family Chitinophagaceae; genus Ferruginibacter. The sequence continues at coordinate 5,779 of JANNAM010000177.1, read as the reverse complement.
AAATTATACAAAAAATTATTTGCAACACGCTGTTATTGCAGCCGGTGGTAAACTGGAAATATGGCTGCAGGGCGAACCTGCAATATGGGGTGCCAATGAAGCTGATCAACCTAAAGGATTATCAACAAAATAAGTGAAATGAAAAAAATAATTTTTAGTGCATTACTTTTTGTTGCTGTTTGTGCAAAAGCGCAAAAAGTATTTGATATAAGAAATTACGGCGCAAAAGGCGATGGCGTAACGAACAATGCAGCAGCCATACAAAAAGCCATTGATGCCTGTAGCAAAGCCGGGGGAGGAAAAGTGTTGGTGCCTGCACCATTAATTTTTATAGCCGGCCCGTTTAATTTAAAATCGAATGTGGAATTTCATGTGGAGGCTGGTGCAGTTGTGCAGGCTAGCCCTGATGAAAAATTATATACCAAAAATGCTTTCAGAAATAATCCCGGCGAAGGAACCATCTGGATCGGTGGAGAAAATATTAAGAATGTAACCATCGGCGGCAGCGGAAAAATTGATGGTAATGGTATTTCTTTTATGGGGGCAGAACTGGAAGATTCTTATGTGCTTAAACCTTTTAAAACACAGGATCCCCGCCCACATGTGCTTACCATTATCGGCGGAGAAAATATCCGTATTCGGGATATTCACATTGGTAATTCGGCTTACTGGACGATACACCTGGTTGGTTGCAATGATGTGGTGATTAGCGGCATTACTTTATTAAACAGCCTAAAAGTGCGCAACAGCGATGGTATAGATCTTGACCATAGCAAAAATGTTCGCATCAGCGATTGCTATATTGAAAGTGGCGATGATTGTATTTGTTTAAAGAACAGGCGGGAGTTTGAAGAGTTTGGCAAATGCGAAAATATTGTGGTATCCAATTGCACCATGACGAGCCGCAGTTGTGCTATTAAGATCGGTTCCGAAAATATGGATACCATTCAGCAGGTGCTATTTAATAATTGCATTATAAAAAACAGTAACCGTGGCATTGGCATTCAAAACCGTGATGAAGGTGTGGTAAGGGACGTGGTATTCAGCAATACGATCATCGAAGGGCATTTGTTCAGCGATGTTTGGTGGGGCAAGGCAGAACCAATTTATGTAACTGCTTACCGCCGTGCAAAGGGTAATAATAAAGATGCCAACTGGCGTTTTCCGAAAGGGGCAACAGAAGGAAGGGTTGGCCGGGTGTACAATATAACATTCAGCAATATTAAGTGTATGAGCGAAAACGGAATTTATGTAAGTGCAGAATCAAAAGATAAAATTGATAATATTGTTTTTGACCAGGTGGATGTCTTCATAAATAAAACTACGACATTGCCCGGCGGTGTTTATGACCGCCGCCCCTGCGAAATGGAAGGTTTTGTAAAAGGAAGTACATCTGGTTTTTATTTTGATGCTGCTGAAAATATTTTGATAAGAAACAGCAGCGTGCAATGGGGCGAAAACAAGCCGGTTTATTTTGCTCATGTAGTTGAAAGCAAAAATGTTGATTCGCTGAAGTTATTTAATGTTACAGGTGAATCTGCTTTTCCGGGAAAACTGGAAGCGATAAAAAAATAATCTATTTTACAGTGATGGTTGTTTCTAATCTAATATCCTGCGATGAAGCAGCAGCCTGTATTTTGTATTCACCGGGATAAACAATATATGCGTTTTGTTTTTCATCCCAGTACTCCAGGTCTTTCCTGGTTAAGAGGAATGAAACATTTTTTGTTTCTCCTTTTTTTATACTGATTCGATCAAAGCCTTTTAATGTTTTTACCGGTTCATTTTCATTTCTATTTATTCTGCTAAGATAAAGTTGTACAACTTCATCGCCGTCCAGTTGCCCGGTATTGCTGATCTTTAATGTACAATTGAAATCGTTGTTTGATTTTGCAATCCATAAATCAGCATAAGTAAATTCAGTATAGCTTAACCCAAAACCAAATGGATGCAAAGCCCTGCCTGTAAAGTATCTGTAGGTTCTTTCCTTCATGGAATAATCTTCAAATGGCGGCAGGTCGTTATTGGACTGATAAAAAGTAATTGGCAATCTTCCTGAAGGATTTGTTTTGCCAAATAAAATATCTGCCACCGCATTGCCCCCCTGCTCGCCGGGATACCATGCCAATACAACTGCATCGGCAAATTTTTCCACTTCGCCCAGTTCAAATGCAGAGCCTGCTGTGATAACAACTATCAATGGTTTTTTAGTTCTTGCTCTTAGTGCTTTTAAATATTTTAACTGGGCATATGGGAAAGAAATATTTTTTTTATCCCCTTCGGCTTCCGATAAATAAGCATCGCCGTTTTCTCCTTCCATTAAAGGCGAAAGGCCAAGCACAGCAACAACTGCATCGGCTTCATTTATCATCCAGTGAACTTTTTGTTTTGTTGTATCTGTCAATTCAGTGCCTTTGTTGTGCATTATTATAGTGGATGCACCAACAGCATTTGTAATTCCTTCCAGTATAGTAACCATATTGCCAGAGTTGCCATTGTAATTTGCAAACAGAACATTTGATTCATCGGCATTGGGGCCTGTAACTAAAATATTATTAAGATTGGCAGAAAGCGGCAATACATTTTTTTTATTACTTAGCAAAACAATTGATTTTGCAGCCGCTTCTTTTGCAAGTAAACGGTGGGCTTCATTGTTGATGACAGATTCATTAATATTATCGTATGGATTTTTTCCAATGGGGTCGAACCAGCCGAGTTTAAATAATATTTCCAAATTAATTTTTAGTGATGAGTTGATGTCGGCTTCAGTCAGTAATTTTTTTTCCAAAGCAGACTGCAAAGTTTTTAATGTATTGCCGCACTCAACATTTACACCGTTTTTAATTGCCAGTGCTGCGGCTTCTTCTGCTGTTTTTACAAATTTGTGATAACGAAAAATATCGTCCAGTGCCCAGCAATCAGTAACAACATAACCCTTAAAGCCCCACTCAGTTCGTAAAATATCCTGCAATAAAAATTTGCTGCCGCAACATGGTAAACTATCAGTGCGGTTGTATGCACACATAATGCCACCCACTTTTGCATTCATCACTAATTGTTTGAATGCCGGCAGATAAGTATTTCTTAAATCGTTGTTGCTTACCACCGCATCAAACTGGTGCCGCAGTGGTTCCGGCCCGCTATGCACAGCAAAATGTTTGGCGCAGGCTACCGTTTTATAATAAGTTGGATTGCTGCCCTGCATACCTTTTACAAAAACAGTTCCTATGCTTCCGGTAAGAAAAGGATCTTCACCAAAAGTTTCATGCCCACGCCCCCAGCGTGGGTCTCTGAAAATATTTATGTTGGGGCTCCAGAAGGTAAGACCAAGATATTGTGACCGGTTATTGTTTTTAACAGCAGCATTGTATTTTGCCCTTGCTTCGTCGCTGATGGCAGTCGCTACTTTATTAATTAACGAGTCGTCAAACGTTGCTGCCATACCAATAGCCTGCGGAAAAACCGTTGCCCTGCCGGCTCTTGCAACGCCATGCAGTGCTTCGTTCCACCAGTTGTACTTGGGAATGTCAAGCCGCTCAACGCCGGAGTTGTTGTATAAAAGCAAACTTATTTTTTCATCTATGGTTAATTGCTCGATAAGATTGCCGGTTCTTTTATCAATTGACAAAGCCGGGTTTTGAAAGGCGTATTTGTATTGGGCAAATGTTTTGCAACAAAAGAAAAACGATGAGATAGCAATTAGGAGATTAATAAAAAATTTCATTTTTTCATTTTATTTTTTGTACCCGGCTTTATTAATTCTATTTGGCTGCGGTGGCGTCGCACTATTGTACTTTTTCAACTTTATTCAACCCCTTTAGTTTATAACCACTCTTCAAATATTTAAAAGAAGTTCAAATAATTATGCTCCAGGTTCCCCCTTTAGGGGGCGGAGGGGGTTACTTACAAAACCTGAAACCCAAACGCATAAGGATCATCCTCATCATCAATCGTAATCGTATTCTGTCCGTAAATTCTTGCCCAACCCTCAATGCCTGGCCTTATCGCCGGTTTTCCGGCAACTGTTAATTCTTCTTCAATACGTCCAGTAAATTTACTGCCGATAATACTTTCATGAATAAATTCATCTCCTTTCTTCAGCAATCCTTTTGCATACCATTGCGCCATACGGGCCGATGTGCCGGTACCACATGGGCTGCGGTCAATGGCTTTGTCGCCATAAAAAACTGCATTACGGGCTGTTGATGTTTTGTCCATCACTGCACCTGTCCATAAAATATGGCTGCATCCTTTTATTGTATCATTTTCCGGATGTACAAATTCATATTTAGTATTGATGTTTTTTCTTAGTTCTCTTGCCCAGGCAATTAATTTATCAGCAGCGTAATTTTCTAATCCCTTGAAATTCTTCTGAACATCCACAATTGCATAAAAATTTCCACCATAAGAAACATCAATAACAAGTTCGCCGAGTTCGGGGCATTCAGCAGTTAATGATGAGGAGTGAAGAAAGGAAGGAACATTTATCAACTTTACAGATTTTACTTTTCCATGCTCTTCTTTGTAAGATACATTAATTAAACCTGCTGGTGTTTCCATTCTTACGATGCCTGGCTTTTTTGGTTGTATCAGTGCTTCTTCAATGGCAATAGTTATTGTTCCAATTGTTCCATGTCCACACATATGCAGGCAACCGCTTGTTTCAATAAATAATACAGCTACATCATTTTCAGAATTTTGAGGCGGATACAAAATACTTCCGCTCATCATATCATGTCCCCGGGGTTCAAACATCAGGCCTTTTCTTATCCAGTCGAATTCTTTCAAAAAATGCTGGCGCTTTTCACTCATATCTTTTCCCTGCAAAACAGGACCTCCCTCTTTTACAAGGCGAACGGGGTTGCCGCAGGTGTGGGCATCAATGCAAGTAAAAGTACGTTTCATTGTAGTTGAGAACTTTGCCAAAGTTTAAAACTTTGGCAAAGTTTATTTTTAACTGTTTTAGCTATTCAATAAAATTATTTTTTAAATCAATTGGTTGCTGATGATATATTATAAAGGCGTCAAGTCCTCCAAAAATGTCAAGCACATATTCTCTTTCTAATTTGGTTGGGCTTTTACTAAAAAATATTTGAAAAGAACTATGTGGCCAATCTTCTATCTTTTTTGTAAAACCATGATGAACAGGATTTGCATGTGTGTAATGTATTACTTTACAAAATGAATTGTCATCATTAATTCCTTCCATCTTCATACTGGGTATAAAAAGACTGCCCTTTCTGTTGTAAACTTTGTTAAATGCCTGAGTATAACTGCTGAATAAATTGGCAAAGGCTTTACTGGTTTTAAGCTCTAATTCTTTAGCTGTTAATTGTTTTTTTGTAGCAGGCTTTTGCCAAAGTACTAAAAGCTCTTCTTCAGCCCGAACTTCCAAAACTAAATGAAAATGATTTGGCATAAGGCAATATCCAAAAAGTTTGCAAACCGGCAGAACATAGTGTGCAAGTTTTTTCAGAAAGAAAGCATAATTTCTCTGCTCTATAAAAATATTTTCTCTGCTGTTGGCATGATTAAACAGGTGGTATTTTTGCCCGGGTATCATAACCTCAATTTATTTAAATTTTTTCACTTATTCTAACTTTGCCAAAGTTCCAAATTTTGGCAAAGTTGCAAAGCAGTTGTAAATTCATTGTATGGAAGCTTATGGGAAAATTTTACTGATTGCAATGCCTGCTTTTTTGCTGCTGGTACTGTTAGAAAAATGGTATGGCTGGCGCAAGGGTTTTGATACAGTAAAGAACCTGGACATGATTTCCAG
>JANNAM010000170.1:0-10856 GCA_031384415.1 Bacteroidota bacterium | reverse complement strand
TGCAGTGCTTATTATTTGCAAAAAGAAGGTTATGAAATCACCATTATTGAACGTGGCAATATTACAGATGGCTGTTCATTTGGAAATATGGGCTATATGTCGCCCAGCCATTTTGTGCCGCTGGCAAGCCCCGGCATTATTAAACAGGGATTGAAATGGATGCTGAGTTCCACTTCTCCCTTTTACATTAAACCAAGATTGAACTTAGATTTAATACAATGGGGAATAAAATTCTGGAAAAGCAGCAACGTTGCAACAGTTGAAAAAAATGCGCCGCACTTAAATGATATCTTACAACTCAGCCGGAGTTTGATGACAGATTTTAAAAACGATATTGGTGACAGTTTTGAAATGGAAGAAATTGGTTGCCTGATGATGTGCAAACAACAAAAAGCATTAGACCATGAATTTCATATGGCAGATGATGCAGAAAAATTTGGACTGAAAGTGGAACGATTGAAAAGAGATGATGTACAAAAATTAGAACCCGATGTGGAAGTGGATGTTGCAGGCGCTGTGCTGTTTAAAGATGATTGCCATTTTCATCCGGGCAAAATGATGACTGCATTAAAAACTTATTTGGAAAACAAAGGAGTAAAGTTTCAGTTGAATACAACGGTAACAGGTTTTGAAAAAGCAAACGAAAAAATCACTGCGGCAATAACTGATAAGGGAAAATTTGATGGTGATGAATTTATAGTTGCAACCGGAAGCTGGCTACCGGTTATTGCAAAAATGATTGGTATAAAATTATTACTGCAACCCGGCAAAGGATACAGTTATACTTACGAACATGTAGAAAAAAATATTAAGTATCCTGCCATTTTAGTAGATGGGAGATGTGCCATCACACCATGGGGAAACAAATTACGCATTGGCGGCACTATGGAACTAAGCGGCATCAATAATAAAGTGCTGGTAAAACGCATGCAGGGCATTTATGATTCTGCAAAAGATTTTTACCCCGGGTTAAAAATTGATTTTCCGCCAACAGATAAAATATGGAATGGCTTAAGGCCCGTAACACCGGATGGATTGCCTTACATTGGCAAAGTCCAAAACTTTGCCAATGTAATTTTTGCCGGCGGCCATGCCATGCTGGGTATATCTATGGGAACAGGAACAGGAAAATTGGTTACAGAAATGATTCAGCAAAAACCCGGCAGGTTTGATATGAGTGCATTTGCTTTACAGCGTTTTGATTAATTGTATTCATCAGCATTAACCCAACCCTTCTTCGCTGTGCATTTCGGGTATTTCTACATCATAGCCCTTATTAATTAAGCGCTGCTTAAAATCAAGCTGCACTTTGTATTCTCCATGTACCAAAAACAAACGTTTTACTTCCTTTGGATTCTGGCAGGCAAGAAACTGTGATAAGTCTTCGTAATCGCCATGGGCGCTCATGCTTCTGATGGAACCAATCTCCGCATTCACTTCATGCAACACACCATAAATATTTACTTCCTTTTGGCCTGCCATCAATTTACCGCCAAGGGAATGTGGTTCACAATAACCGGTTAGTAAAATAGTGTTGCGGCTGCTTTCAATATTATTACTAATGTGATGTTTCACCCTTCCAGCATCAGCCATGCCGCTTGCCGAAATAATTACGCAAGGCCCGTTTCTAAAATTCAGCATTTTACTTTCATCTACCGTCTTCACAAATTTCAATCCCTTAAAACCAAAAGGGTCGCTATCGCTCTCAATAACTTTTTGAATTGTTTTATTAAAGTAATGCGGATAATGTTTTACAATTTCTGTTGCCTTCACACTTAATGGGCTGTCAACAAAATAATCAAGGTCGGGCAATCTTCTTTCAAGTTCCAGTTGATTGAGAGCATATAAAATTTCTTGTGTTCTTCCTACACTGAATGCAGCAATGATTAGTTTTCCTTTCTTTTGAACACATGCTTTTTCCAGCCATTGCAAAATCTGGTCGGGTGTAGTTACAGCATTGTCATGCAAACTGTTTCCATAAGTTGACTCCAGTAAAATATAATCAGCCTGGTCAAATACTGCCGGCGATTTTAAAATTACATCCCTGTATCTGCCTACGTCGCCGCTAAATGTTAACCGGGTTGTTTTACCTTCTTCTTTTATTCTTAAATGCACTGCAGCACTTCCAATAATATGCCCTGCATCGGTGTACATCACTTCAATGTCTTCATCAATGGTAAACCAGCTTCCATATTCCACTGTTACAAAATGATCAACCGCTGCCAATGCATCGGCTGTAGTATATAAAGGTTTCAAATAAGGCAAACCTTCCTGTGCCCTTCTTTTATTTTCATACTTTATTTCATTTTCCTGGATGCCTGCGCTGTCTTCCATCAATGCAGCAGATAATTCTTTGGTAGCAGGTGTGCAATAAATTTTTCCCTTGAATCCATCAGCTACTAATTTTGGAATCAGTCCGCAGTGATCCACATGTGCATGAGATAAAATAAGTGTGGTAACTTCTTCAGGGTTAAAACCAAAACTACGATTCATAGCATCGGTTTCTTTTCCCATCCCCTGAAACATCCCGCAATCGAATAAATATTTGTTGCCGTTTTTTAAAGTCAGCAGATGTTTAGAACCTGTAACAGTTCTTGCAGCACCGTGGAAAGCTATTTTCATATTTTGTGTTTTTAAATTTTATTAGCCAAGCCTCACCCTCCTTCTCCTGTAGAGAGGGAGCGGAGCATTAAACATATCTAAGCATTATATATTCCACATCATCTTTAACTGCTACTTCGCCAAGAAATCGACATCGCTGCGAATTAATTAAAAGAGATAAAAATTATTATACTCTGCAAAGTCTCCCCTTCGGGGGGAGAGATTTAGTAGGGGCTGTTTGTCCCCAACCACGCCATCATACCCATTCCCATCTCAATGGCATTTTCATCAATATTAAAAGTAGGTGTATGCACACCGCTTGTAATTCCCTTTGCTTTATTGCCTGCTCCTATCCTGAAAAAACATCCCGGTATCTGGTGGCTGTAATAAGCAAAATCTTCTGCACCCATTCTTAATTCTGTTGTCTCTACATTCTCTGCTCCTATGTATTCTTCACCTTTTTTTCTTGCAAATGCATTCAGGGCTTCATCATTGAGTACAAAAGGATAACCAACATCAATTGTTATTGCTGCTTCTGCTCCCATTGCTGCCACCAGTTCTATTGTTTGCTTTTTTATTAATTCATGTGCTTTAAAACGCCATTCTTCATTCATCGCCCTGAAAGTGCCCATTAGTTTCACTTCGCTTGGAATTACATTGGTTGTATTGCCCCCCTGGAAAGAAGTAATGGACAATACACTTGGATTAAACGGGCTGTTATTTCTTGCAACAATCTGCTGCAGGCTTACAATTAAATGTGAAGCAATTAAAATAGTATCTGCTGTAAACTGCGGGGCAGCAGCATGGCCGCCTTTTGCTTTGATGGTAATATACAATTCATCGGCACTTGCCATTATCATTCCGCTTCTAAAACTCAGTCTGCCAACTTCCACACCAGGGTGAACATGCAAAGCAAAAATGGAAGAAGGTTTTGGATTTTCAAGCACTCCTTCTTTAATCAGTATACTTGCGCCACCAGGGTTTTTTTCTTCGCCGGGCTGAAAAATTAATTTTACTGTTCCTTCCCACTCCTCTTTTAATTCACTTAAAATTTTTGCAGCGCCGAGCAAGCAGGTGGTGTGTACATCATGACCGCAGGCATGCATTACACCATCATTCAATGATTTGTAAGGAACATCATTTTCTTCTTTAATTGGCAGTGCATCCATATCGGAACGAAGGGCAATTACTTTTTTATCCGGGTTCTTTCCTTTTATTAAACCCACCACACCTGTGGTTGCTTTTATTTCAAAAGGAATGTTCCAGCCGCTTAGTTTTTGCTGAACAAATTTTGATGTTTCAAATTCTTTGTAGCTTAACTCTGGATGTGAATGGATGTGATGGCGCACTTCTATAAACTCGGGGGCATATTGTTTTGCCAGTGCTTGTATTTTTTCTTTCAGCATAAAAAAATCAATTCAATTAACAGGAAATAAAAAAGAGTTTCGGTAAATGAAACTCCTGTTAAATTACGTAAAAAACAAACCTAATTGTTCTCGTCTTTATTTTTATCAGGTTTTATTTCAATTGTTTCGGGCACCATGTAAACATTGTTGGTTACAATCTTTGCCTTTGTAATCATCTGGCGGTATTTATCGGCATCTGCCTTTTCAACAAAATTGCCAAACTTTATTTTAATGTAGGGCGCCTGGAACGTCATGTACACTTTTTGCTCCGGAAACAGTTGCAGTAATTGTGCCCTCACTTTCATCACCTGTGCCCTGTCATTGCTGCTTATTACCATCAGGCGGTAACCTTTTCCCGATTTCATGCCGGATGAGTTGAACTCCGCTTCCTTTTTTGCCAGTATTTCAAGCCGTGGGTCTTTTATAACTTTTATAAAGCCTGCAGTTGTATCTGCCGGCACTTTATTTTTCAATGAATCCTGGGCAAACACAGCAAAAGAAATACAACTAAAAATAAGAGACAATACTGCTTTCATACCAATCAATTTATCTGTTTAATATCCTGCTTTTGCACCGCCAATATTTTCAATAGGATGCCAGGTGGTTTTAATTTCCTGTAAGTCCATAATAAAGTAAGGCGATTGCCCTTCTTCGCCGGACCATCTTACTTTATCATAAATAAAAATCCTTTTCAGGTTCAATGACGATTTTTCTTTCAGCATTTTTTGTGTTGCTGCATCATCTTCACAATACACTGAAGCATTTACATCCATGTGGTCTGCAAAATATGGAATCAGTTCCGAAACCTTTCCCGTTAAAATGTTAATTACACCTCCGGGCAAATCGGAACTGTTTAATACTTCGGCAAAAGTAACCGCACACAAAGGTTTTGTATTGCATGCAAGAATGATGCAGGTATTTCCGCCGGCAATAATGGGGGCAATCAAAGAAACCAGGCCAAGCAAAGAGTCATTTTGCGGAGCAACAGCGGCCACCACGCCAGTTGGTTCAGGAACAGAAAAATTAAAATGCGATGAAGCCACCGGGTTTACCGAACTGAACAGTTGCTGAAACTTATCGCACCAGCCGCTGTAATAAATGAGCCTGTCTATTGCCAGTGTAACTTCTTTTTCAGCTTGCTGCCTTGATGCATCCTGTTTCATCAGTTCATCAATGAACTGTACTTTTCTTCCTTCCAGCATTTCGGCAATGCGATATAAAATCTGGCCACGGTTAAAGGCTGCTCTTGCACTCCAACCACCAAAAGCATTTCTTGCAGCAACAACTGCTTCTCTAAAATCTTTTCTTGAAGACAGACAAACATTCGCCAAACTTTCCCCCTTATTATTGGTAGCAATATAATACCTGCCAGATTCAGTACGAGGAAACTGCCCGCCGATATAGATTTTGTACGTTTTAAGAATTTCTATTCTCTCCATGAATATTGTTTAAGGTTTAATAGTCTAAAGTTTAAGGTTTTTTCGGTTCGGTCTTCTTTCTGATTCCCGGCACATCGCTTCCTTGTAAATATGTAATAAAATTTTGTATCAATCCACTTATTTGCAATACCAGTATTTTTAATTTCTCAAATTCTTCATTACTAAGATACTTGCTGTCAAAAGCTCTGTATAATTGAGAACGCAATTCACCGCAAGAGCCTTTGGCATATCCTAAAAACTGAATAAATTCTGCTTTAGTACCTCTTTCAAAACCTTCAGCAATATTATCCATTATTGAACCGGAAGAACCCTCAACCTGATTAATTAACCTGAAACTCCGTTTAAACTTTCCTTCATCTATAATCTCACCTAAAATTTTACAAACTTCTCTTGCTTTTTTCCAGCTCTCAATATCTTCAAATGATTTTATTGTAGCCATAACAACATTTTAAAACTCAAAAAAATAATAAATGTTAAGTTTTAAAAACTTTAAACAATTAAACCTTAAACTTTAAACCATATTTACATAAGCAGCTAACCCATGCAACCCCCCTTCTCTTCCAAATCCACTTTCTTTGTAACCACCAAAAGGAGAACTTGGATCAAACTTATTGAATGTATTTGCCCAAACCACACCGGCCCTCATCTTCGTCGTCATATTAAATATCTTGGAGCCTTTGTCTGTCCAAACGCCGGCTGATAAACCAAAGGGTGTATTGTTTGCTTTTTCAATCACTTCATCATCCGTACGGAAACTTTGTATGGTCAGTACCGGCCCAAAAATTTCTTCCTGTGCAATCCTGTTCGATTGGGCAACATTAGTAAAGATGGTTGGCCTGCAAAAGAATCCCTTCTTAGGTAAAGCGCAGGCAGCCTGGAACATTTCTGCACCTTCCTGCTCACCAATTTTTAAGTACTTATTGATAGTATCTAATTGTTGCTTTGAGTTGATGGCACCTATGTCGGTGTTCTTATCCAGCGGGTCTCCAACAATCAATGTCTCCATCCTGTCTTTTATTTTTCTTACTACTTCTTTAAAAACAGATTCCTGCACATACAGGCGGCTGCCTGCACAACAAACATGGCCCTGGTTAAAAAATATTCCATTAATAACACCTTCCACCGCCTGGTCAAGTGGCGCATCATCAAAAATAATATTGGCAGCCTTGCCGCCCAATTCGAGTGTTGCTTTTTTATTGGTGCCAGCAATGGCACGCTGTATAATTTTACCAACATCAGTAGAACCTGTGAAAGCAATTTTATTGATATCGGGATGATTAACGATTGCTGCTCCGGTTGCGCCAGCACCTGTAATGATATTAACTACACCTGGTGGCAGGTCTGCTTCCTGTATTACTTCGGCCAATTTCAAAGCAGTGAGGGGAGTTGTTTCCGCAGGTTTTAATACTACTGTATTTCCTGTTGCCAGTGCAGGAGCAATTTTCCATGCAGCCATCAATAAAGGAAAATTCCAGGGAATAATTTGCCCTGCAACACCCAGCGGCGTTGTACGGCGGTTTGGAAAGGCATATTCCAGCTTATCGGCCCAGCCGGCATAATAAAAAAAATGGTTGGCTGCGGTGGGTACATCAAAGTCACGGCTTTCACGAATTGGTTTTCCGCCATCTAATGTTTCAATGATGGCAAATTCCCTTGCTCTTTCCTGCATGATACGGGCAATGCGATAAATATATTTTGCCCTTTCTTTAGCAGGCATTTTTTTCCAAACATTATCATACGCTGCCCTTGCTGCTTTCACTGCTTTGTTTACATCTGCCTGATTGGCATCTGCCACTTCCGATAATTTTTGTTCATTGGCCGGGTTGATGGTGGCAAAATATTTTTTGCTCAGGGGCTTTTCAAATTTGCCATTAATAAACAAATCGTATTGCGGATTTATTTTAGCAGCGCTTTTACTTTCAAGAGCAGGAGCATATTGTCTTGCAGATTCAAACTTTAGTTTTATTGTATTGTTCTTTTTTATTGCCATAGTATAATTTTCGGCCTCACCCCAACCCCTCTCCGAAGGAGAGGGAACTCGAATGGGCATTATTATAATTTAAACTTCTTTATTTGTAACATCAATCTTCGCTTTTATCTCCTCCATTTCCTCCCCCTTGGGGTTCCCGATAGGGAACGAACGTAGTTCAGAGGGGGCCGGGTGGGGACTAATCTATCGAAAAATAATTCGCCGACTGGTAAACTCCTGTTCTTTCTTTTTCTAACTGCATCAATATATCATTTGCCAAACTGCTTGCCCCAAAGCGAAACCATTCATTGCTCATCCATTCTTCTCCCAGCACTTCATTCAGCATTACCAAATAATGCAGCGCCAGTTTCGATTTTGAAATGCCGCCGGCAGGTTTCATAGCAATGCGTTTTCCGGTTTTGTAATAAAAATCCCTGATAGCTTCCAGCATTACCAATGTAACCGGCATGGTAGCCGCAGGAGAAATTTTACCGGTAGAAGTTTTTATAAAATCGCCGCCGGCATACATGGCTATATCACTTGCTTTACGCACTTTATCATAAGTACCCAGTTCGCCGGTTTCTAAAATAACTTTAAGTCTTGCTTCGCCGCAAGCTTCTTTTATCGCTGCAATTTCATCAAATACAAAATTATAATCACCCTGCAAAAATCTTCCCCTTGATATTACCATATCCACTTCATCGGCGCCATTGGCCACTGCATATTTTGTGTCCCTGATTTTTACATCTCGTGGAGCTTGCCCACTTGGAAAAGCAGTTGCAACAGATGCTACTTTTATTCCTGAATTGCCCAAAGCTGTCTTTGCAACTTTTACCATCGAAGGATAGACACAAACCGCAGCCACTCTTGGCAGGCCGGGATATGAATCATGCAAATGCATGGCCTTGTAACAAAGCTGCTTCACTTTTCCATCGGTATCTTTTCCTTCAAGCGTAGTTAAATCAATCATGTTCAGCGCCAGCTTAAGGCCATTTACCTTGGTTTCTTTTTTAATACTGCGTTTGGTGAAGCGGCTGGCTCTTTCTTCAATACCTACCTGGTCAACTGGCGCTGTGTGTTTGAAATCGGGTATCGTCAACATTGATTTTGAAGCAATCATAATATTATTTGAAAGAGCAAAAATACTACAATCCTTTGCTATATGGATGCTATATTGACTTTTTCAACCAAAGAAGAAATTAAACGTTAAAAGCACAACCTAAAAAAATTTACCTGTCTTTTAAATAATAGAATTCACCTTCCAGCAATTTTTGTTGTGGCGTACTTATTGAATTATTCTCAATTACTGTAACTGAGAATGATGCAGTCACTTTACCATCGGCCCATTCAGTAACTTTCATATTTCCGGGAGCATTGTAGTCTGATGAATAATGAGTAGCCATTCTTTCGGAAAGGTCATCCCACTCAGCAAATGCTCTGTCGTAATTGCCCAACCCATGCCAGCCAGGCTTCAACATAAGCCTGCCTTTTGAACTGAAAATTTCAATGGCTGAAAAATCTGCTTTTGGCCTGATAGTGATTTTTCCAGAATCTACATTCACGGATGATCCGTCTATTTTTAAGCTTGCCTGTATAAATCCAAGTATCAGTTCTGAACTGGTTGTCCAGCCAGATGCTTGTACTTCTTTTTTTTCAACCACAGGTGTATCTTTCGTGCCCAAGCTGGAATTGTTAGTTTCACTGCTGTTACATGAACAAATAATAGTTGTGAGGCTAGTAAAGCTAATCATTGTAAGAAAAAAATTCTTTTTCATAAATAAACAGTTTGAATATTAAATAAAGAAGAGCCGGAAAAAAATACGGTGAAAGATAATAAATCATTTTGTGCTTGTCAATAGTGTACGACGAAACCTTTTTGACAGACCACCGGCTTGTAATAACAATAAAAATTCTCATCTTTATTTTCCTGAAGCTTTACAATGCCATAGTTTTCGTGATATCTAATTTTTAAACCCATATACATGAATTTACCGGCACAATTAGCAAAACACTTTAGAGATGTTTACTTTGGCGGTAACTGGACTTCGGTAAACCTTAAAGAAACTATTGAAGGAATAAGCTGGCAACAGGCTACCACAAAGGTTTATTCTTTTAACAGCATTGCTGCGCTGGTTTACCATATCAATTATTATGCTAGTGCAGTACTGAAAGTATTTGAAGGAGAAGCACTTGATGCCCACGATAAATATAGTTTTGACCTTGCGCCAATATTGTGTGAAGCAGACTGGAAAAAGCTGCTGAATAAAACCTGGGCCGATGCTGAAAAATTTGCCAGCCTGGTAGAACAATTACCCGAGCATAAACTTGAAGAAAATTTTTCGGATGAAAAATACGGCACATACTACAGGAATATTCAAGGTATTATTGAACATATTCATTATCACCTGGGGCAAATGGTGCTGATAAAAAAAATATTGCACCAGACAGGTGAAAACAAATAAGCATTAAAAAAGAAAATGATTAACTGCATCAAAACAAATTCGGCGAACGAAGATTTTAAAAATCTTGTGAAAGAACTGGATGCTGCATTAAAAATACTTGATGGAGATGAACATTCATTTTATAACAGTTTGAATAAAACGGATAAGATAAAACATGTTATTGTTGCTTATGACGATGAAGAAACTGTTGGTTGCGGCGCCATCAGGGAATTTGCAACAGATATAATGGAAGTGAAAAGAATGTATGTGTTGCCCAACAGGCGAGGAAAGGGAATTGCTTCTGCCATTTTAAAAGCGCTTGAGCTGTGGGCTGCCGAACTTGGATACAGCAAATGCATTTTGGAAACAGGAAAAAAACAACCGGAGGCAATTGCACTTTATAAAAAAAGCAGCTATAAAATTATACCCAGCTATGGAAAATATGTAAACATGGAAAACAGTATTTGCTTTGAGAAGATTTTGACAGGACAAGAAGCATAAGACAGAACTCTACAAAAAAAGCATTCACTTTCATGAATGCTTTTACATTAATTCCTTCATAATTTTTTATGCTTCTTTGCCGTGGCAGTTTTTATACTTTTTACCGCTGCCACATGGGCAGGGTTCATTGCGGCCCGGAACTTTTTCTACCCTTATTGGTTCCTGCTTAATATTGCTTGGGTCATAATAATCATTTTCGTTGGCAGCATAATCTTGACCTGAGGCTTCCACCTGCATTTTGTTGGCAGCCATCTTGCTCATGTCGGTCTTCTTTTCTCTTCCTTCCTTAATCTGTCCGGCATTGGTTTGCTCCATCGGTATTTGAGCATGGCACAAAAAGCTAACAATATCTTTATTTACCTGGTCGTCCATTTGCTTAAAGGCACCAAAAGCTTCAATCTTATAAATCACCAACGGGTCTTTTTGTTCGTAACCTGCAGTTTGTACACTGTGGCGCAAATCATCCATGGCACGTAAATGTTCTTTCCAGGCATCATCA
>JANNAM010000168.1:0-2320 GCA_031384415.1 Bacteroidota bacterium | reverse complement strand
GGCCCCAGGATGCGTTCAACGGGTTCGGGGACGATTTCTTCGATCCCAGTGCCTCTGAATCTCTATCAGCGTCTGCTGCGAAGAAAAATTAAGGTGATGGCATTGCAGGATGTCCTCTGTCTTATCGACATGAACTGACCTGACCTTGCCTTACCTCATGCTGGGAATAATGGTTACGCGGTTCAGTTTAGTTCAGTTCTGAAGGACTTCATGTTACCTCTCATACCGCAGATCAGATGAAATGAGATCGGATCGGATCAGACATACCACACAGCGTCTAATTGATTTGTCGAGTCTGCTCTTGTACGTTGAGTAACTTTCACTGTTACTGCAACTCACATACTGGAGAAGAAATAGCAGAATTAGAAGTGGAATAAAGTAGCTGTATTTACTGAGCACTTTTGTAACACAGTATCATTTTTTAACAATATTTCTATTTCGGCATCCGTCATTTTCCTGATTAATTTCGCCGGTACACCGCCAATAATTGAGTAGGCAGGAAACGAATTTTTCACAAAACTTTTGGCGGCCACTACACAAAAATCACCCAACGTTACATTGGGCATAATCATACTGAATGCGCCAATCCAGCAATGATTTCCTATTGTAATGGGCCCCTTCTCCATGGGAAACACACGTTGCAACTGCGGCGATGCATTGGGCCCTGAGTCACAGATAATACTCACTTCTTGTGCAATGCTTACATGTGCGCCTATAATAACCTTTTCCACAAAGCCATTGATAATAGTATTCATGCCTATATAAGTATGCTCATGAATTTCCAGTAAATTTTCCGGGCCACCGAAAATGCTGCACCTTTTTGCAATCTTTACATTATCTTTTATTACTACATTATTAAAAGAGGTTAAAGTGTCAATTTCAACATGTTCCCCAAGATGAATGTTTGCGAATTTCATTTGAATTTATTTAATGTAAAAGGATATTGCATTGATAAAATAATCCAGATCTGGTTTAGACAGGTTTTGATGCACAGGGATAAAAAATGAGCGCTCACCATAAAAAACACTGCATTGAATACCTTGTGCATAAAGGTAATTTTTAAATTGGGGGAGATCAATCGATTCTTTTTTTATTGTAAACAAAAATACGCCGGGTACCACCGATTTTTCCAGTTTAAAACGTTCTTCAAATCCTAATTTTGCTAATTGTGCTTTCAGGTAATTGTAATTTTCTATCCGCTTAGTTTTAGTGAACGCTTGCTGTTCGATATGGTATGACAAGACATTTTTAATGTAGCGAAGTTGTGTCTCATCCAGTTTTTCATCACCTGTTTTAAGGTTTGCATTTTTAATCGTCAGTAATCCACCAATCTGTATCGGGAACATTTTCGGGAAACTGTAAATCGCAAAATCACCAGTAATTCCAATGGCAGTATTATCATCTTTTGAAAAAAAACTGTGGCAGCAATCTTCTATGATGGGAAGCTGGTATTGCTTCAATGCTTCCATGTTTTTAAATGGATAACCAAATTCGTGGTTAACAAAAATCAGCTTTGTATTTCCCTGTATTTCCCTGGACCAACTGCAGAATTTTTCAATCTCTTTGGTAACACAACTGCTGATATAAAAATTACCTGATGAGGTGAGAATCGTTACCATATCAGCAGGTTGCAAATTATATTGTTGCAGTGCAATATTGATGGCTGCTCTTCCATTGGATGTATAAGTAAAAGAACGTTCATTAAACCGCTTCTTAAAATAATCATCAATTGCATCGCTATGCTGCAATTGGTTATTGAGCTCTATATCCTTTGTTTGAAAGGGACTAATCCGGTATGCAGGCAGCAGGTATGGATCAGGATTTAAAACAAACATCAAACAATGATTTTATTAAAAGAGAACTTACAGGAAATATCGCAGCCGATGCTTTCTTTAAATTCACAAAGGCCATAGTTAGGCATAGAATCTTCTGTTGATGGACCTATGTCAACTATTTTCAATTGCAATTGCTGGTAATGTTCAAATACTTTGAAGGAAAGGAAATTCATTGTTTTGAGGTGGGCATATTCCGGTAAATCGCCCCAGTAAATTACCTGCACAATACCCGGAGCTACATGAAAAACAATGGCTGCCGCAACATCAATTTCAGCTTCATTTTTTACGAGGAAAAAATCGGCTGGTATTATTGCAGCGGATGTTTGCACCTGCTCCCAGGTCATCCTTAGCGGAAAGCCACGGGCCTCCCTGTTTTGCCGGATAACGTTGTAAGCAGTTTCTTTTTCTATCCCGGATGTTGCCAGCTTAAATGAAAAATTATTTACCTGTGCAATCTTTAAATTTTTTCTTGCATTGTACCAGAT
>JANNAM010000167.1:0-2652 GCA_031384415.1 Bacteroidota bacterium | reverse complement strand
GATGACCCCAGGGTTGTGCCTCTTATGCATGGCCTTGAGAAAGTACCTGTTGAGTATCTCAGGCAGGTATCCCATGTAAAAAGGGTAATGGAAAGATGGTTTGCGGATCCTGTATTTGAGCAGGCTTTAAATGATAATCCTGCAGAAGCACTTGCTTCCCTGGGTGTTGATGTTAAAGTGGAAGAAATAATTCCTCTTATTAACAACGAGGCGGCACTAAAACTGAGGGATGCCGTTATTGCAAAAGATTGGGAAAGTTACCCAGTTTCAACAATCAGGTACAGGATCCGCAAACCATCTTTCCATTACCCTTTTTACATGGGATACCTGCCTGAGATACTCAACAGGTACTTTCTCAAGGCCATGCATAAGAGGCACAACCCTGGGGTCATCAGAATATTTCATCTTGTACTGATTTAAAATTGGTTTATGTTACCACAACTGCTGCGGCTACAACTGCTACTACCTCAACTTCGCCAACCGTTACTACCGTGGAAACATTTACACCAGTTTGTACATTAACCGTTTGGGTAACATTAACTGAGGAAGAATCTGATACGGCAAGTTTGCTGAGATCGGCTACTGAAGTTGAACCAACATTTACACTATCGGGAGGCATAGGAAGTACCACATAGCGCAATGCTTCTGTGCTTTGCACTATCCGTATCTCTATGCCTTCAGGAATTGGTAAAAGCTTACTGATGATTTGCGTAAGAACGCCATCTTTTTCATGCTTAATAAATCTGGAAATGGGAAGATACCTTACTGATGGAGTAGCTTCAAGCACTTTGAATTTTGTACCCGTTGGAACGCTTATTCCTTCCTGTTCAATAACAGACTCGGGTTGTGCAAGCAGTTTAGCTTTGTAGTCGGGATCTTTCCAGCATTTTGCAATAATCTGTCCCATGATTGCACTATACTTAGCGCCTTCACCACCAGATTGAATAGAATCGCTCATAAAATTGTTTTTTGATTTGTAATGAGGTTAAAAATTTTGTTAGGTAGATAAAAAATAATCAGCCATCATTGCTTAAATAAAATAGATGATTGGTTATTTAATAAAAACAAAATAAAAAGTATTTTTGATATATCCAAACAATATTTTAAATTAGTTTTATGTAAGCGATAATATTGCTGTTAAAGAACCTTAAGCGCTATTTTAAATTGATAAATTTATGACATCAGAAGCCTGGATTATAGAAAAAGGAACTGGGATAACCGAACCGGGGAAACTGAAACCATACCATGTTGATATTGGATTACCAGGCCCCAAAGAAATAATTGTGGCTCCATTATATGGCTGCCTCGAAGCAAATCTTATTCATGCTATTCAACGCAACCCGATAGATGTTTGCGAACAAAGGAACGAACCTTTTATTGTGCCCGGCAATGCCTGTGTAGCTAAAGTAATGCAGGTTGGGGCAAATGTTAGCCTGGTAAAACAGGGGGATATATGTATGGGCTTTGGAATTTCAAAAGGGGATGATTATGGTTACCCCGTTACAGTTGTTGGATATGATGCCCCCAATGTATCGGGCTCGCTGGCCAAAAGATTACTTATGCAACAGCACCAGATGATACCGCTGCCGGCAAATACAAAATTTTCGCTTAAACAATGGGCAGCGTTCAGCGCAAGGTATGTTTCTGCTTGGTCTAACTGGAAAGTGGCTTTCAGTTGCTGGAAATCGCAAATGGAAAATGCGAATCCTGCCGAACATTTTGTGTGCGGCTGGGGCGGTGGTGTAAGCCTGGCTCAATTGCAACTGGCAAAGCTGCAGGGGTTTAAAACCATCATGATTGCATCAAAACAAAGTAGGCTTAATCATATTGCGCTGCAGGGAATTCTTCCGTTAAACCGCAGGGCTTTCCCCAATCTTAATTTTCAACCAGGTAAGTACCATAAGGATCCGGATTTCAGGGAAGCATACAAAAAAAGTGAAAAAATTTTTCTGGAGCAACTGTACCAGGTTACGCAGGGAAAAATGATAGATATATTTATTGAAAATATTGGCCAACCGGTTTACCGTGCAACAATTAAGGCTTTGGCAAGGCAGGCTGTAATAAGTACCTGTGGATGGAAAATGGGCATGGAAATATCTTATTTGCGGGCATTGGAATGTATAAGCAGGCATATACATGTACACACACATTACGCTACACACAGCGATGTGGTAGAAGCAATGGCATTTGCCGAAAAAACAGGGTGGATACCAGATATTGCCGCTGAAAAAGTTTACCTGTGGGAAGATATACCCGCACTTTGCGATGCGTATATTAATGAAGAAATTGATTCTTACTTTCCAGTTTTTGAGATAAACAAACCCGATAGCCTTTAAAAAATTGCTGCCGTAATTATTATTTTTTGCTGCTGAAACAGATTACAAACAACCGGGTCATTATCGGGGTATTTAATTATCCTTTTATAAATGTACACCTGGTTATTAGTAATAAAACAGCTTTACATTTAATTTGAGGATAAAACAGAAACAAATCATTGAACATGCGTAAAAGTATCATCTTCATTCTATTTTTTTCCTTTTGTGGCTCACTTCATGCACAGGATACAATCCAAAAAATTGTACCCGGCCGAAAAAATGCAGCCACACAAATAAACAAACCTTATGTAATTCTTATTTCGGCTGATGGTTTCCG
>JANNAM010000166.1:0-1655 GCA_031384415.1 Bacteroidota bacterium | reverse complement strand
CAGATTCTGTATCCAACATTACCGCACCTTCTTTTTTACCCAAATTAATAGTGTAAGGGTTCACTTTTATATCGGGTGATGTGCCATTCACTTCTGCACTCACTAATCTGAAAATGGCCACAGCCAATTGTTCCAGCATGTTCATGTTCTGGGCTATCTGCTCAATCAATGCAGCAGGTTCGTGCTGCACTTCAATATCTTCCTGAAATTTGCGTAACACTTTCAAATCAAAAGGATCAATGTATCGGTTCGAAAATATTTTATTTTCATAAGGCAGCCATTCTAAAAACAAATCCTGCATTACTTTATGCAGCTCTCCAAATTTGCGGCCAAGGCCGTTTTTTGCAGCAAACAAATCTTTCAGTATCCTGATGTTGGTGAGGGCTTTATTGGCAAACAAATGCGATGGTATGGCCCAGTAGGTAGCCCAATCCCAGAAAATTTTAATTACCATGATCTGGGTGTTGCCCATCAACAGGTATTTGTTTTGATAAACCGGTATCCAGGCATCCACCAGCGACAGATGACACTGTTCGTAAATGGTAACACGGCTTTCAATATCTTCTCCGGCCAGGTCACGCAAAATTAAATCGCTTAACCAGCCATTGTTCATGGCAATAAAATCGGTACCCGGCGAATACAGGGGATCTAAGAACGGGCCCGACTCTCCGGCTGTTCCCCATCTATCGGTTGAATAAACCCGTTGCGTATGATGAGCGTAATGCTTCAGTATTTTAAAATCAAGTAAGCCATCACCCTCGCCCAGTGGCACCAGCATTTTGTACGCCAGCGGTTCATTCACACGCATCCATTCAACCGATTTTTCGTAGGTGTTGAATGTTTCAAAAGGGTGCACAGCCGGATCGGCAACAATGCCAATGCTGGTATTTTTACTGCCCAAAGGAATTACCCAAAGCCAATAACCTTTATCCATAAAATGCACGGTGCTTAAATAGCGCAGGCCGGGTTCAAGAAATCCCTTCCATTCTTTATTATCCGTCCAGTCATCAATATCTATTACACCTTTTAATCTCCACCAAACAGCATTGGTATGATGCTCCATGGGTTTTTGAAACTGGAACTTGCGTTTTAAAACACTGGCCCTGCCCGATGCATCAGCAACCCAGCGGCATGTTACTTTTATTTCTTCCCCATCTTTTATATAACTAACTGTATGTAAATTATCAGCATCAATATCTACACCCGAAACTTTTGCACCAAGTTCAAGTTGATTTCCTTTTTCCCTGGTAAGCTTCATCAAATAATTTTCAAGTGTACCCCTGTCAAGCTGGTGGCTGGGTACCGGCAAACGCAGGCGTGGGCCCAGTTCTACCCGGCTGGTAATATCTTCCTTCGTATCATTTTTAAAGAAAAAACGCAGGCCATGTTTGGGAAGTTCAAATTCTTCCAGGTAACCTTTAAGGTCTAATACTTCTCTTAAATAATGGGTACCAAGTTCTACAGTAGATTCGCCAACTTTGTGTGCAGCAGTAGATGCTTCTGTTTCTCTTCTCTCCAAAACCAGTATCGAAATATCGGGTTTTGCATTTTTAAGTTGTAAGGATAAGGTAAGTCCGGCAAGTCCTCCACCAAGGACCACTACATCATACTGATCATTCATAAGTTTTGTTTTAAGGAATATAAATGTAAGGCAA
>JANNAM010000164.1:0-3441 GCA_031384415.1 Bacteroidota bacterium | reverse complement strand
GGATGATGCTATGAAAAACAGCAGCCCGGATCCCCAAATATTTTACCAGTTGCTTAACCTTACACCAATGTTATATGGCCGCACATCCAAACTATGTTCGTAAAAAGATTTGGGACTGTAAGAACCGTACAGCTTTACCGGTCCAAGACCCAGCTCGCCTACATAGCTGATTTTAAAACGCTCCAGGTCGTAATCGCCCTTGTTGCGGTCTTTGTCTCGCTGGCTGCTTTTTTGTTTGTTGCGCTGGCTGTATAAATACCCTGCGCTTACACCGGCGCTAAGGCTTATTGCTTTTTTGCTGCTGCCGGGGTTGCTGGTAAAATTAAGCATCAGCGGCACAGTTAAATAATCGGCTGCCAGTTTATTTTTTGTGAATGAAATAGAATCCCTGAAAATAAATGGTGCATTGGTTTGCGTATTTACTGTGTAAGGAACATAGCCGCTTTCTTTGTAGCTGATGTTTGATTTGTAGCGGTAATTATTAAGCTCTACTCCAAAACCATACTTCAGGTTTACGTAGTGTTTTATTAAATTGAGCCGCTGCATAAAAAACCAGATGTTTACATTCACACTTTTTCCTGCTTTCAGTTTAAAGTCGCTGGCACCAAGGGCCGGCGAACCTGGTTTGTTAATTAAATAGGAGCCTGCAGTGGCGTAATTTGTTTTGTCGGTATAGTTTGAAAAACCAAGGTCTACAATCCACCAATTGGTGCTTACGTTAGCCGATTTTTTTCTTTCACTGTTTTTACGGCCCATGATAATTGCAGAGTCGCCGTGTGCATCCCTGTTCTTTTTATTAATCCATCCTTTTTTAATGATTATGATATTACCAACACGTATGGTATCGCCTTTTGTACTTTTTGAAGAATCTGCGGGTGTTACCTGTGCCGATGCTGCGGAGCAAATGATTGCTGTGGCTAAAAATGTAATTAGCTGTTTCATTGTTTCTGATTTAATTGATTATTTAATGGCAATATCAAAACCTGCTACTTTAATGCCGTTTCCGGTTTTAATATTGGCGGTGCGTTCTATCACCCGTTTTACTTTGCGAAAAAATCCGCCCAGTTTTGTTTTCTTTACTTTTTCTTCATCCATAAAAAGAATCCTGTTATCATTTTTCTCTTCGGCATTGTTGTCGTTATAAGCTGTGGTTAAAGCGTACGCATTGTTTGTTGTTTCAATTGGTTTTGGCTGAGCAACATCATTTCCGGAATTGTTGTTCTTCTCAGGTATTACGATTGCCACATCATCATTGTTACCCGGCCGGTTGTTAATATTATCTAAAGGTCTTGCCAGGTTATTGCTGGGTTTGTTATTCCTGTCTTCCTGTTTAACTACTGTATTATTATTATCGGGCTGCACTGGTAAATCTCTCTTTATAATTTTTTCAGCAGGGACATTGCTTTTTTGTATCGTTTGTTTTGTACTGTTTGTTTGGTTGTCGGCAACAGTGTTTTTATCATCAGTTGTATTAATTTGTGCCGGCAACTGAACAGGAACTTTATTGTAAGGTTGTTTTGTAACAGGATTTTTTATTTCATTTCCTTTTGCAACTTCTCCGTTTCCATTAACTGGCTCTCGGTTTAAATAAGCAACACCTGCCCAAATGCCAAAGCCCAGTAAAATTGCCGCTGCCGCAGTCCGCTTCCAGGGGAAGTAAACAACTTTTCCGCCGGCTGTTCTGTACAATGATTTTTTATCTTCAAATACTATTGAAGTATCAACGGGCAATTTTGTTTGCTGTAGTATGGCAAATTCTTTAGTAGCAGCAGCATCGGCAGCAATCAGTTTTTCAACAGCAGATTTATCTGCACCTTTCAATTCATTATCGAGATAAGCCAAAAGATTTTCCTGTAAAGCAGTAATGCCTTCGTCTTTCAGCAACGCATTTTTGTTATCAAACACAATCGTATCCATACCTATAATACTTTGCTTCAGCAAATCCAGTTCGCCTTTAAGGTCAGGATTTTGTTGCACAAATACATCAACAGCCTTCCTGTCTGCGGCAGATAGTTCATTATCTACATACAGCAGAAAAAACTCTTCGTAATTATGTCTATTAATGTTCATGGTTCATGGTTCGTGGCTCATAGTTGATGGTTCATGGTTACGCAGTGCTTTTCCATGAACCATCAACTATGAACTATATTACGTTCTCCGGCCTCACAATATACTCTCTCAACTGCAATCTTGCCCGGTGTAAATATACTTTTACCTGGCTTTCGTTCAGCCCGGTTATTTGTCCAATCTCTTCATAGCTGTAGCCCTCATAATCTTTCAGCATCACCAGGCTGCGTTGTGTTTCGCCCAATTTAGCCAGCGCCTCATTCAAAATTCGTTTTGTATCATGCTGCGGTGCCACCGTTCCCCTTGCATCATCCTTAAATTCATCTTTCAGGCTTATCCTTTTGTTCTTTCTTATATGGTCAATCATTTGGTGGTAGGCAACGGTAAAAAGGTAGCTTTTACAACGTTCATTATCCACCTGTTGCCTGTTAATCCAGAGTTTTTCAAACGAACCCTGCACCACATCCTTTGCGTCCTCTTCATGCCTCAGGTTTTTGAGGATAAAGCGGTACACATTGTCTGCATACAGTTTTACGCATTCATTATATTCTCTCTCCGTCATACAGGTTGGGTGGTCTAAAAAGCTTGGTTATAGTGTAATACGATGGCCGGAATCAAAAAGTTACAGGCCAAAGGTAAAATTTTTTTTGAGCCCGGCTTAAGCTACCCTGTTCAACTTCATTGGCGTCGCACTCTTGTACTATACATCATTGGGCAGCTTTCATCGCAGCGTAGAATAGAACGCTGATTTTTAAGATTATTATGAATAATCATGATAAATCTACTGGATCATAAAAATCTGCGTTCTATTTCTATAAATTTGTGGCTCATTCAACAATCGCTCATGAATCAAAAATTTGTCAACCGCATTGCAACCGAACTCTCCGAAATCGAAGCGAACGGGCTCTTTAAAAAAGAACGTATTATTGAAAGTGTCCAGGGTGCTGAAATCACTGTAAATGGCAAAAAAGTACTGAACTTTTGCGCCAATAATTACCTCGGCCTTTCATCTCATCCAAAAGTATTAGAAGCCGCCAAAAAATACATTGATTACCGGGGTTATGGCATGAGCAGCGTACGCTTTATTTGCGGAACGCAGGATATACATAAAGAACTGGAAAAAAAGATTGCCGCTTTTTTGGGTACAGAAGATACCATTTTATACGCCGCAGCCTTTGATGCCAACGGCGGTGTATTTGAACCTTTGTTTGGCGAAGAAGATGCCATTATTTCTGATGCACTGAACCATGCAAGCATCATTGATGGCGTTCGTTTATGTAAAGCACAGCGCTACCGCTATGAACACAATGATATAGCAGATTTGGAAAATAAACTGAAAGAATCGGCCCATTTACGCAGCAGGATCATTGTAAC
>JANNAM010000142.1:0-29477 GCA_031384415.1 Bacteroidota bacterium | reverse complement strand
GTATCACTTCACCTTCTTTGTAACCCATCCTGTCCATCAGGCCGGCAATACGCTCACTGCCAAACATACGCATCAGGTCCTCTTCCAGCGCTACAAAAAATTGTGAAGTACCGGGGTCTCCCTGCCTTCCGGCACGCCCACGCAACTGCCTGTCCACACGGCGGCTTTCGTGGCGCTCTGTGCCAATAATAGCCAGCCCGCCGGCATCTTTTACGCCGGGGCCCAGTTTAATATCGGTACCACGGCCAGCCATGTTGGTGGCAATGGTAACAGCACCAGCCAGTCCGGCTTCAGCAACAACCTGTGCTTCACGGGCATGTTGTTTTGCGTTCAATACATTGTGAGGAATATTTTTTTGCTTCAGCATTCTTGCCAGCAATTCACTTACTTCTACCGAAGTGGTACCAACCAGCGACGGCCTTCCGGCGGCACGCAATTTTTCTATTTCATCAATTACCGCTTTATATTTTTCACGTTTGGTTTTGTACACCAAATCCTGTTCATCTTTACGAATTGCTTTTACATTGGTGGGAATAGTAACCACATCTAATTTATAAATACTCCACAACTCGGCTGCTTCTGTTTCGGCAGTACCGGTCATACCGGCAAGTTTGTGGTACATTCTAAAATAATTTTGCAGCGTTACTGTTGCATAAGTTTGTGTGGATGCTTCAATTTTTACATTTTCTTTTGCCTCAATTGCCTGGTGCAATCCATCACTGTATCTTCTTCCATCAAGGATACGGCCAGTTTGTTCATCTACAATTTTAACTGCTTCATCCATCACCACATACTCTACATCTTTATCAAACAAAGTGTAGGCTTTTAATAATTGCTGTACTGTATGTATGCGATCAGCTTTTAAAGCATATTCATTAAGCAGGTTTTCTTTGCGCTGCAGTTTTTCATCGGTGGTTAAATCTGTTTTTTCAATATCGGCCAGCTTAGTAGCAATATCGGGAAGTACAAAAAATTCAGGGTCTTCGCCACTTCTTGTTATCAGTTGAATCCCTTTATCGGTTAAATCAACCTGGTTGTTTTTTTCATCAATATTAAAATACAGTTCGGCATCTACCTTGGGCATTTCTTTTTGCTGGTCGGCCAGGTAATAGTTTTCCGATTTCTGCAGTTTAACCCGGATGCCAGGTTCGCTTAAAAATTTTATCAGTGCCCCGTTTTTTGGTAAACCACGGTGTGCCCTCATCAGGGAAAGGCCGCCATCTTTGGGGTCGTCGTTGCCTTCGGCAATTTTCTTTTTTGCTTCTATTAAAAAAGCATTGGTGGCTTTCTTTTGAGCATCAACAATTTTTTCTATCCTTGGTTTAAGGTCGAAAAATTGCTGTGTATTATCGCTGTGACCAACCGGGCCGGAAATAATCAGGGGCGTTCTTGCATCATCTATCAAAACACTATCCACTTCATCTACCATTGCAAAATGATGTTTGCGCTGTACCATTTCATCGGGAGAATGCACCATGTTATCACGGAGATAATCGAAACCAAATTCATTATTGGTGCCATAAGTAATGTCGGCATTGTATGCTTTGCGGCGGGCATCGCTGTTGGGTTCATGCTTGTCAATGCAATCAACGGTGAGGCCGAGCCATTCAAAGATGGGGCCGTTCCATTCGCTATCCCTTCGTGCCAGGTAATCGTTCACTGTTACAATGTGAACGCCTTCACCAGCCAGTGCATTTAAGTATGCAGGCAAAGTTGACACCAGTGTTTTGCCTTCGCCTGTTGCCATCTCGGCAATTTTACCGCTGTGCAATACTGCGCCGCCAATCAACTGCACATCGTAGTGTACCATGTTCCAGGTGGTTGGCGTGCCGCCGGCTGTCCATGTACTATTAAATATTGCTTTATCGCCAACAAGAGAAATATGATTTTTTGTACCTGCCAGCGTACGGTCGAGTTCTGTTGCAGTACTTTCCAGTTCGGTATTTTCTTTAAAGCGGCGGCTGGTTTCTTTTACCACGGCAAATGCTTCTGGTAAAATCTCCAGCAGTATTTCTTCTATTTTTTTATCCCGGTCTTTTTTTAGCTCATCTATTTCTTTGTAGATAACATCTCTTTCATTTATTTGATCCGGCGGCAAGGTTTCGGCAGCCTGTTTTTTATCTTCAATTTCGCCGTCAATTCCCGTTAGGTGTTCTTTGATACGGCTGCGGAATTCAGTTGTTTTATTACGCAGCTGGTCGTTGCTGAGTGACTGGTATTCGCTGAAAAAACGGTTAATAACTTCTACCTGCGGGGCAATTTTCTTTACGTCTTTTTCGCTCTTGTTGCCGCCGAATAATTTTGATAATATGCCAATCATAAAAATTCCGTGTTAGTGGGTATTGTATTAGTTTATTAAAATCAGGAACATTGTGCTGTCAAATATGGTGCAAAAAACTATACAGAGCCAAATTGACAGAGACAGCCCGTTTATTGCGGGGGCGTAAAGGTAGCAAATAGTTAGGAGTTGGGTGGTAGGGTTTAGGAGTTTAAAGGTTTAGGAGTTTAAAGGGTTAGGGGGGTCTGAGGAGATTAGGTTTTTCTTAACTAACTTTTATTCCATTTCAGTATAAATAAAAAAACTTTTCATATGCTTATTAATAAATTATCCGGGGCTTTAGCACTTGTTCTTGTAACAGCCGCAATGGTATCCTGCGACAGCAACGAAATTGGCAACAGCAAAGATGTGGCGCAGGATAAAATTTATCAGCGCTTTGATATTGGGTATAATGAAGGCGATAAAAATTTTGAGGCCAAGGCTCAGTTCAGATTTGGTGGAAGAAGCGGCACTACCCTGGTGCTTAGCAAGCCCAGCAATGTTCAATTTGATAATGCAATACTGCCTGTTGACAGCGGAAAATATTCGGGTGCTTATTATAAACAAACACCCGATGCAGGTTCATTATTTGGCAGCCACAGCTTTATTTTTACCGACATAAACAACAAAACTTACAAAAACAGTTTTGTATTCAGCGATTTCAAACTTATTGCGCCTGCCGCAGCCACATCTAAAAAGCAGCCGCTGAAAATTTCCTTTTCTTTTGACCCGGCTTACCAGTTGCAGGGCGATGATTATATTGAATTTGGCACCCACACCGACAGCAGTTTTCTGTTAACTCATTCTGCAAAAGAAGGCGGCAATGTACTTACCATTCCGGCTGAACAATTAAAACGCCAGAAGGGAAAAGAATTGATATTGGGTGCGACGCTTTATCGCAAAGCTGCATTGCAACAAAATACTGCTGAAGGCGGCGACCTGGAAATACGCTATACAATAAAGCCGGTGGTTGTTAAACTGGCTGAGTAGTTTTCTTGCTGAACAAAAACCTGTCTGCCAGAAACCAAATCAGCAGCAACAATATAAAAATTGCAGCGGTAATCCAGCCATTATTAAACTGGTTTAAAATAGTGCTGTTATTATTTACCATAAACAATGGCAGGCCGGCCAGAGCGATAGAAGTGCCTAGGCTTAAAGCTGTGGCAGTAGCAGGATACAAAGGCAGGCTTCTGCCCATTAATAACAACGTTATAGGTACAGAACTTTGCAGGCAGGCAATGCCAAATGCAAGGGCATAAATATTTTCTTTGCCAAACTGAAACAGCAGCAATGCAATGGGCAAGGTTATGTAAACAAATTTTTTCCAGCCAATTTTATCAGCTACAAAACCACCAATTATTTTTCCCAGGAATGCACTGATGCCGATGATGAGGATGCCGTTTTGAAAATCGTTGGCCACATGGTTAATGACATCGAAGATGAAAGAACGGAAACACATGATTAAGAGAATGGCAAGCATTACAAAATCATGAGTATCCAATTCGCTTTGTTTATTTGCAACGGATTGGTAAGATGGTAATTTATTTTTCCAGATTAAAACCGCCACTGCAATAACCATTGAGGCAATAATGGCCAGTTGCCATATTCCATACTGGCCCAAAACGCCACCCAATGTAAGGCCAAGCACCCCCGGAGCAGTAAACAAAGCCAGCGGCCCCGATTTGTTTTCATGAACCTGGAGGCAAACAGCACCGCCAGTTACATGTACAAAAGCAGAAGCAATGCCGGAAATAATAATCCCAGTTCCTGGGTCAATAAAATACGCCGCAATGGCAGCAGGCAGTAAAATAAGCGATGCGGCAGCAAATGGTTTTATTTGTTTTTTATAATCGAGCCAGAAACCAACTGGCAACTGACCGCCAAAACCAATGATGGAATAAATAACGATAAAAAAAGCACTGCTTGAATAATCGTGTTGAAAGGTAAAGTTGGCCAGCATGAAACCTGCGGCAAAATCATTGAGACCATGCAGCAAACCCCATAATAAGGGTTGGTAGCTTGTCGTTTGACGTTGGTAATTTGAGCCGTTCAAATTTTTATTGTTTATTCTTAAAGTTAAAGAATGTAGTTGTTAAGTATCACACCAATAGCATAGCTGATGCCGTTTGCTAAAAAGCCGAGGAGCGTGCCTTTCTTCCAGCCGCATTTCATTAACAGCCAGTAACCGGTGCCTTCGGTGATTGCCACGCCAATTTCCAGCAAGTTAATATCAATGCCGAAAGAAAAAATAATGATGTGCAGCAGCGGCCATGTAAACAGGTTTAATAAAAAACCAATCAGCAGGGCATACTTCCATTCATTTTTAAAAAATAAAAGAACGATGGGCAATTCTATTACAAGGGTTAATATAAAATAGAACCATACGGGCATTTTATTTTCGCTTTCTGAATTTACGGAAAAGAAAAACTAAAAGCAGCAATGCAACAATGACTGCAACAACAAAAATGATAAGCATGCCTCCAATAAAAAAACCACCGCCGGCATCCAGCAAAATTGAATTATACATTGTTTTTGATTTTACTTTTTTTGCGATAAATAAAAAAACCAACCAGCGTAACAATTGCAACAAATGAAATAATGCTTAATATCACAATGTTTCTTTTATTTGCCTGCAGCCAGGGAGTTTCTACAACATCCAGCAAAAAGAAAATTGTTTTCATCTTATCCGTTTACAAGGGCAAAATAAACAAACCCAATCAGGTTGAAAAATATGGCTGCCACAATTGCCTTCCACCATGTTTTTTGCAGTAATAAAAAATAAACCACAAAATCAAAAACAATGATAAAGAGAAAAGGATAGGTAAAATCAATTTCGGTATCGTGGTAAAGCAACGTTAGAAAAGGCCCTTCGGCCAATGCCAGCAAAAAACCTACCTGCAATGGTTTCCATTTAAGCTTGTAATATAAAGGCCACGCAAGCAATCCTTTTATAATAAAAAAGCTGATGATTATCCAGATTAAAGGCATGGCATTTATTTTGAAGTTTTATTTTTATTGCGGATAAATAAACCAATGAGGAACAGAAAACCAAGTGCTGAACAGGCAATAAAAATCAACCTGTTTCTGCTGTATGTTGCTTTGCTTTCTTCAGGGTTTAGCAGGCTGTACTGATATACCGCTTTGCTGCTGTCTGCAGTAAACTGCAACTTGCCGTTTACCACAGCTTTTATTTTAAAATGAATATTGTAATCTTTGGCAAAGTATTTTAAACTGTCGGTTGTTTTGCCGGTAAGCATATCCACCACATTCAGATAAATATCCCTGTCACTTTCTTCCCAGTGCCTTCCGCCTTCCTGTGTGGTGATGGTGTAATTATCGTCAGTAATAATTCTTCCCAGGTTAGTATAAGGTTCCTTGTGTGAGGTATCGGTATAAAAACCAACATGGGTTTGTATTAATTTATAGCCCTTTAAATTATTAATGCCTTCAAAACTAAAAATGCTCACTGCATGCTCCCTGCGAATACTAAAACCAGCATCGGCAAAAATGGAAAGACTGGTAAAAAAGAAGATACACAAAAACAAAAAATGTTTCATTGGTAAATATTTAGGTGAAACTACCAATACTTTTCGCATAAATCAATACCGGGACAAGGGTATTATTGAAAACAATTTTTTAACCTCTACATGATATTATCTTAATTAACCTATAAAAATATTTTTACCCAATAGCCTGAAAATGAAAAATATGACGTCTAAATAAAAAATGAAAGTGATTTTGGTTTGTTTTTGTTAAGAAAGCTTAAAATCATCTTCCTTCCATCAATATAATAAAGGATATATAAGTTGTAAGCCTTACTTTTACACGAATATATTCGTATTTGAACCAACTTATTATGAGAAAAATAACTGCCGCCATTGTTGTACTAATAATAATCTCCGCTTCGGCCAGTGCCCAGGTAAAAGGAACTGTAATTGACAGCAGCAATAAAAAACCCATTGACAAGGCTGTGGTTGGTTTGATCATCAAATCGAACCCAACTGACACGGCTTACATTTTTACTGACGAAAAAGGCCAGTTTAAGTTTGATGTGGTGCCTTCTTCCAATTTTTCTGTTATTGTAAGCAATCTGGGTTTTAGTCCGGTTGCAAAGTTTGTTCCTGTAAAACAACCCCAAAAAATAATTGATCTTGGCAATATCATTTTGGCAAGCCGGGGGATGATGCTGGATGAAGTAATGGTGCAATCGGCTCCCATTGTGGTTAAAGAAGATACCATTGAATACCGGGCAGATGCTTTTAAAACAAAGGAAGGAGCTGTGGTGGAAGATTTATTAAAAAAATTACCGGGTGTGGAAGTGGATAAGGATGGCAATGTGAAAGCACAGGGCAAAAGTGTAACAAGGATAAAAGTAAACGGTAAGGATTTTTTTGGCGGCGATGTTAAAACAGCCACCAAAGAACTGCCTGCCAACATTGTTGATAAAATTCAGGTGATTGACGATTACGGTGACCAGGCCACAGTAAGCGGCATTAAAGAAGGCGACCCCGATAAAATCATCAATATTGAACTGAAGAAAGATAAGAACAAAGGTTTTTTTGGCAGGGCTACTGTTGGTACCGGAACACAGGAAAGATACCAGGCATCTTTTAATGGCAATTATTTTAATAACAATAAACAAATTTCGCTGGTTGGCAACAGTAACAACACCAACAGTTCGCTGTTTAATTTTGGCGGCGGCGGCAACCGTGGCGCTACCAGCATGATAAAGACCGGCATGAATGCCATTAGTGATATGGGCGGCATGGGGGCAATGAACAACCTGATGCAAAGCGGCGACTTTAGCCAGTTTGGCAGCGGCGGTGGAGGCATTACTGCTACCAATTCTTTTGGTACCAATTACAGGGATCAGTGGGGTAAAAAACTGAGTGTTTACGGCAGCTATTCTTACAGCCACAGAAACACCAGCCAGTTACAAAATACTTCTTCTCAAAATTTTTATCAATCGGGTACTTTCATCAATAACCAGGATTTGAATTCGCTGACCATTGGAACCACACACCGGGCAACTTTTAATATGGAATACAAAGTAGATTCTTTCAACTACTTAAAAATAAGCCCGGCCATCAGCTACGGTACCACCGATGGTAATAGTAAAACTGTTTTTGATTATTCGCAGGCCGGCAGTAAAACAAGCGATGGAAGTACCAAAAGCTTAAAAGATTCGAAAGCACCCAATTTAAGCGCTAATATTTTATTCAACCACCGGTTTCGCAAGCGTGGCAGAAATTTTTCGGCAAATTTGAATATTGGCAATTCAGAGAGTAATTCAACACAGGATGTAACCAATTTAAGTTACCAGTATGTAGCGCCGCTGATTGGCCCACGCAATTCGTTTCAGTACATTGATCAGCAAAACAACAACTATAATTACGGCGTAAGGTTTACTTATTCCGAACCTTTGTCTAAAGTTAGAAACCTCGACCTTTCTTATTCTCACAACCTTAATTATGCCCGTAACGATAAAAAAAATTATACCGTTGATTCGGCTACCAAGGTTAAAACCTTCAACAGTTTTTTAAGCAACGATTACGAAAATAATTTTTACAATAACAGGATGGGCATTTCTTTACGAACTACAAAGAAGAAATATAATTATACCCTCGGCGTAAGTTTTCAGCCGGTTGATTTAAAAGGAAAATCGCTTACAAAAGACAGTGCTTACAAGCCAATACAGAGAGTGAATATTTTCCCTATTGCCAGGGCTGTGTATAATTTCAGCCGTACCAAGGCGCTTAATTTTAATTACAGCGGCAATGCCAACCAGCCAAGCTTCAGCCAGTTGCAGCCGGTTATTGATGCAAGCAATCCGCAGTATATAACATCGGGCAATCCCAATTTGAAACCTGCCATTACACACAACCTCAATTTTTCTTTTAATAATTTCAACTTTATCACCGGCAAGGTTTTGTTTACCAACTTTACATTCAGCACCATAAAAAACCAGATTGTAAACAACAGTATTAACAGGGGTGCCGGAAGGCAGATGACGATACCGGAAAATGTAAATGGGTATTTTAACCTGATGGGCCTTTACACTTACAGCAAGCCTTACAAAAACAGGAAGTACGTTTTAAACTTTACCGGTTCGGCCAATTACAACCACAATATTAACCTCATTGACAGCATCAGGAATATTGGACAAAACTGGATAGTAAGCCAGGGATTTACATTTGAATTTAATTATAAAGAATGGCTGCAGTTTGGCACAGGACTAAGCTACAGCATCAATGATGTAAAATATAAAAAACCAGCCGGCGCTGCATTAACCAGCCTGCAAAATTCAAGCAGCAATGCATGGACTATCAGCAGCAACATAAATATTGATATCACAAAAAGAACCATATTAAAATACGATTTTGATTACACCATCAACAGCGGCCTTGCCAGCAGTGTAAGCCGCAACTATACCATTATGAACGCAAGTATTGAGCAGCAGTTATTCAAAAAGAAAAATGGTATTGTCCGGTTTGCTGCTTTCGATTTGTTTAAACAAAACACCAATATAAGCCGCTCTGTAAGCGCCAACTCTATTACTGATAGCCGGAGCAATAAATTAACCCGTTACTTTTTGCTAAGCTTTACTTACAGGCTGCAGAAATTTCAGGGGCAGGGTTCGCAATCATCAGGAGGAATGGGACAAAAGGCTATGAGAATGGGTTTGTAAAATCTAAAAATATTTTAAGTGAAAATCTCCCGGTGGCGGGAGATTTTTTTTGTAACACATATCTTTTTTATCATTTGTAGATATGTGACGACAACAATTGTAAAGTCCTGGCTACATATCACTGCTCTATAGCCAGCTATTTTTGTTTCAATATGTTTTTTTTCTAAAGGATAGTTTAATTTCCAATGCTGTTTTTGAAAAGTAACCTTGTTACTTTTTAAAAGCATTAAACTCCTGTGAAAGCCAGTATAAATCCTCCGGTCACTCCGGGGGATTTTGCTTTTAAGAGGGTTTGCCCAATTTTTAACCCCACGATGGTTTTATAAGGCCTTTGCCCTACCTTTGCCCCCCTAAAACAAAGCGTTAATTTTCTAATTATTTTGATATGTCAGGTGCATTAAAAGAGGTTCGTAACCGGATTAAAAGTGTTCAGAGCACACAGCAAATTACCAAGGCCATGAAAATGGTGAGTGCCGCCAAGCTACGCAGGGCACAGGATGCCATTACCCAAATGCGCCCTTATGCCCACAAGCTGCAGCAACTGCTCAGCAATATCATCAGCAATTCGGAAGGCGGAGTAAGCATTGCCCTGGCAGAGGAAAGAAAAGTGGAAAAAGCGCTTGTTATTGTTGTTACCAGCGACCGTGGTCTTTGTGGTGGTTACAACAGTAACCTGATTAAACTTACCAAACAGGTTATCAGGGAAAAATACGAAGCACAACATGCCAAAGGAAATGTGCAGGTGTTGCCCATTGGCAAAAAAGGCTACGAACATTTCAGCAAAAACGGTTTTAAAGTAGTAGATAAATACTGGGATATTTTTACCGGCTTAAGTTTCGACAAAGTGCAGGCCGCTGCCAAATATGCTATGGAAGCATTTGCCAATAAAGAAGTGGATGCTGTGGAATTAATTTTCAGCGAATTTAAAAATGCCGGCACCCAGCGTTTTGTGGCAGAGCAATTTTTACCTGTTGAAAAAACAGCGAAGATGGCGGGGCAGTCAAATGCCGATTTTATTTTTGAACCCGGCAAAGAAGTTTTGATTGCCGAACTGATGCCCAAAATTTTAAATACTCAATTGTTTAAAGCAGTGCTGGATGCCAATGCCAGCGAACACGGCGCAAGAATGACAGCAATGGACAAGGCAAGCGATAATGCCAACGAATTATTGAAATCATTAAAGATTAGTTACAACAGGGCAAGGCAGGCAGCTATTACCACAGAGCTTACAGAGATTGTGAGTGGTGCGGCAGCGTTGCAGGGATAAAAAGATTTTAGATTGTCGATTGCAGATTGCAGATTTGCTGCAATTGATTAAATCTAAAATCTGAAATCAAAAATCTACAATCAACATGGAACTTTCTCAAATTATACCTCACATAGAAGCGCTCATTTTTGCCAGCGATAAACCTTTGGCCAATGCAGAATTGCTTGAACTGGTTAACAATGCCCTCGGCTTTATAGATGAAAGAGCAACTGCAGAACAAGTGGATGCAGCCATTGAAGGTATCCGTGAAAAATACAATTCAGAATTTTATTCTTTTGAACTGATACAAAGCGGCGGCGGCTGGCAGTTTCTTACCAAAAAAGAATACCATAAAACTGTTGCACAATTAAATGGCGATAAATTTTTAAAGCGTCTTTCTATTGCTGCTTTGGAAACACTTGCCATCATTGCCTACAAGCAACCCATTACCAAAAGCGAAATTGAAGCCATCCGTGGTGTAAACTGTGATTATGCTGTGCAAAAACTGCTGGAAAAAGATTTGGTAATTATCTCGGGCAGAAAAGAAGAAGCCGTTGGCCAGCCACTCATCTATGCCACTTCAAAATCCTTTATGGATTATTTCGGCATCAACAGTCCTGAAGAATTGCCCAAGATAAGTGAAGTGCTAATGGAAGAAATGGTAAATGCTACCAATGTAAAAGAAGCCGAAGCAGAAATGGAAGAACACAACAAAGAAACTGCTGAGGTTACTGAAGCTGCCGAAGCAAATGAAGCTACAACTACCGAAAGCGCTGAATAGAATTTGTCCCTGCAATATATTGGAGCTGCAAAGCTATATCGGTTTTTATCTGTGAAAATCAGCTAAATCCGTTCAATCAGTGTTCCATCATTCGTATTTTCGCAACATGCCCCAATCACTTTCTCATCAGCAGTTAAAAGACATAGCAGCCGAATTTGGTACGCCGTTGTATGTTTATGATGCTGCACATATAACCACACAATACCAAAAATTAACCGCAGCCTTTGCAGCAACCGACACAAAGTTTTTTTATGCCTGCAAGGCGCTCACCAATATCAATATTTTACAGCACATTAAAAGTATTGGATGCAATGTTGACTGCAGTTCCATCAACGAAGTAAAGCTGGCATTGCTTGCCGGTTTTGAACCGGATAATATTTTATACACTTCCAACGGCATTCATTTTAGCGAAATAGAAGAAGCCCAAAGCCTGAGCGTACATATCAATATTGACAGCCTGAGCAACCTGGAAAAGTTTGGAAAAAAATACGGGCACAGTTATCCTGTTGGCATTCGGCTGCGACCAAATATTCTTGCCGGAGGAAACCTTAAAATTTCCACAGGGCATGATAAAAGCAAATTCGGTATCCCGGTTGATGAACTGGATAAAATACTTTCTCTTGTATCCGAACACAATCTTTTCATCCAGAATCTTCACATACATACCGGCAGCGATATAAGAGATGTGGAAGTGTTTGTAAAAGGCATTGAAGTGTTGTTTGACATCATTCCAGCATTCAACGAACTGGAATCAATTGATTTGGGCGGCGGTTTTAAAGTGCCTTACAAAGAAGATGATGATGAAACTGATATTCCTTTACTTGCCCAAAAAGTGAAGGAAGCATTTCACAATCATCCCAACCCCAAAGGAAAACATTTGCAGGTTTGGTTTGAGCCGGGTAAATTTTTAGTTAGCGGCGCAGGTTATCTTATTACCGAAGTAAATGTTATCAAAGAAAATGTTAACACCACATTTGCCGGCGTAAACAGTGGTTTCAATCATTTGATACGGCCCATGTTTTACGAAGCTTATCACCGCATTGAAAATATCAGCAATCCAACCGCTGCTGAAAAAAACTATTCTGTAGTAGGCAATATCTGCGAAACCGACACTTTTGCATGGGACAGGAAACTAAACGAAATAAGAGAAGGCGACTTGCTTTTGTTTTACAATGCCGGTGCTTATGGATTTGAAATGTCTTCCAATTTTAACTCTCGTTACAAACCGGCAGAAGTATTGGTAAAAGATGGCAAAGCACAACTCATCAGAAAGAGAGATGTTTTTGAAGATTTAATTAAGAACCAGATGATAGAAAAATAATTTACTTCATGAAAGAACTCAACTCATTTTTTAAGGGCTTTGTTTTATTCCTGCGTCCGGGATACTGGCTGAATTTTTTAGTTCATCCATTTATGTTTTTTTCTAACACCATTGCTTTGTCAAGGTGGATTAAAAACAACAGGAGAAAAGGAATCATGGATGACTTTTACCGCCCGGTAAGAAAATACAACGATAGGGTAAAACTGCATGAGTACATTGCTCAAAATGAAAATCTTGAAACAGCCGAGATTGATTATTTAGAATTTGGAGTTTGCGGTGGCACTTCTTTTTTCTGGTGGATGGAGAAAAATAACCATGCTGGTTCCCGGTTTTTTGGTTTTGATACTTTTGAAGGATTGCCCGAAAGCTGGGGGCCTTATAAAAAGGGTGATATGAGCGCCGGTTTGCCCGAATTAAAAGATGAAAGAGGAAAATTTTACAAAGGACTTTTCCAGGAAACACTGTTTCCTTTTTTAGATGAATACAATTTAAACAATGGCCGCCAAAAGCTCATTCACATGGATGCAGACCTCTACAGTTCTACGCTTTATGTGCTTACTTCCATTGCCCGGCATTTAAAACCCGGCGATATTATTTTGTTTGATGAATTTAATGTACCTAACCATGAGTTTGCAGCTTTTAATCAGTTTGCCTCATCCTTTTATATCAAATACGAACTGCTGGGAGCGGTAAATAATTATTACCAGGTTGGGATAAAAATTAAGTAAATGCAATACCTGCAAAAAACCTGGGTGAGGATAATTATAAGTTTATTTAGCGGCGGCATGGTTGCCGAGATTCTGCACATTTCTACAGGAGGTCCGAACAGGAAAAGCGGCAGCCAGGAAAGTTTTATTTCATTGGTCTCGGCAGTTGTTATTTATTTTATCCTTACCAGCTTTACAAAAAAAGCCGGCTAACCTTGGCAGGTTTTGCTTTTACAAATCTTTTAACTAAAAATATTTTCCTTCCCTATTGCACAAGTCAGAAATTCTTACAACATTTACGCAACAAACCAAAAACAGTAAAACCGTCCTGGTTTTGCTGAACAAAAAAAATACAAAACATATATGGTCCCCGACCGAGTTTCCCGTCCTGAAAAGTTCAGCGCAACTTTGCGGACACTGCTGTGCATCACAGTAATCGTAACGCTAATGTCTTCCTGCAACAAAAAAGACAAATGGATTGATGTAGACCCGGCTTACAGCCAGTACATTGATGCCTACAGCACCGGCATCGTTTCTAAAACAACTGCCATCCGCATCCGGCTGGCATCTGACGCCATCACCACTCATGCAGTTGGCGAAGCAGTCAATGAATCATTGTTTGATTTATCTCCTTCGGTAAAAGGAAAAGCATTCTGGTTAGATGCAAGAACCATTGAGTTTAAACCGGAAAGCCATTTAAAGCCCGACCAGTTGTACACCGTGAGTTTCAAACTTGGCAAGGTTACCAAAGTACCTTCAAAGTACTCCGAGTTTAAATTCAGTTTACAAACAGTAAAACCTTCCTTTAAAATTTCGGACAACGGATTAAGAAGCGCTGGCACAAAAAATAAAATGACTTTCAGCGGTGAACTGGAAACTGCCGACATAGAAGAAGGTGCACAGGTGGAAAAATTATTGACTGCTTCTCAAAATAGCAAAGCACTTAAAATTGTATGGCTTCACAATGATGGTGCAAAAAGCCATGCCTACACAATTGATAATATTGAAAGAGGAGCTGCGGTAAGCAATGTTGATTTGCAATGGAACGGCAGCCCAATGAATATGGAAGTGAAAGGAGAAAAATCGGTTGCCATTCCTGCAGTGGGCGATTTTAAAGTGATGGAAGTAATGGCGGTAAATGATGCACAGCAATACGCTTCGGTGCAGTTCAGCGACCCGGTTGCAGTTGGGCAGGATCTGGAAGGCCTGATTAATGTAAGCAACCAGTCAGATATTTCTTACACCATCAATGGCAGCGAAGTAAAAGTTTTTGTTAGCGGAAAATTAGACGGCAATTATACCGTAAACATTAACCCCGGCGTAAAAAATACCTGGGGCGATGCGTTGGACAAAGGCTTTACCAGCAATATTAAATTCGAAAACAAACTGCCTTCGGTAGAAATTCATGGCAAGGGAAATATTTTACCCAACAGTGGAAGACTGGTGTTGCCCTTTGAATCCATCAACTTAAATGCAGTTGACATCAGCATTATTAAAATTTATGAAAACAATGTGCCGCAGTTTCTGCAGGAAAATGATTTGGCAGGAAATGCTGAACTTAGAAGGGTTGCTAAACCAATTGTTCAAAAAACATTAAGGCTGGATGATGACAAAACATTAGACCTGCACAAGCACCAGCATTTTTCT
Organism: Bacteroidota bacterium; assembly: GCA_031384415.1. Lineage (GTDB taxonomy): Bacteria > Bacteroidota > Bacteroidia > Chitinophagales > Chitinophagaceae > Ferruginibacter. The sequence goes on along the minus strand of JANNAM010000142.1, from coordinate 14,770 downwards.
TTAGACATTGATAAGTTTTTAAAAACAGAACAGGGCGCAATCTACCGTGTTACCATCGGTTTCCGCCCCCAATATTCTTTGTACCAGTCAACTGATACTGTAAGCAAAAAAACTGCTGATGACGAAGAAGGAAACAATTATGATGAAGGTTACAGTGATTACAACAGGAACGGGCAGGATGATGACGATGCTTTTTGGGACCGCTACGATACTTATTATCCTTATGGTTATAACTGGGAAAGAAGAGATGACCCCAACAGTAAATCTTATTACAATAAAGACCGCTGGGCAACAAGAAATATACTGGCAAGCAATATTGGATTGACAGCCAAACGTAGCAATGACAACAGCATGGTGGTAGCAGTAAGCAATATTCTTACTACCGAACCCATGAGCGGCGTTGATCTGGAGGTAATGGATTACCAGCAAACCATCATCAGCAAAACAAGCAGCAGCAGCGATGGATTTGCCAACATAGATTTAAAACGAAAACCTTATTTGTTGATTGCAAAAAAAGGAAATGAAAGAGGTTATTTAAAATTAGATGATGGAAGTTCTCTCCCACTTAGTCGTTTTGATGTTAGCGGTGAAGAAGTAAAGAACGGCATCAAGGGTTTCATTTTTGGCGAACGTGGTGTGTGGCGGCCGGGGGATACGATGTATTTAAACTGCATCATTGAAGACAAAGAAGGAAAGCTTCCAAAAGATCATCCGGTAGAATTTAATTTATATACACCGCAGGGGCAATTGTATAAACACACTGTGCAAAGTGATGCCGAAGATGGTTTTTATGTTTTTAAAACAAATACCGACCCTGGCTCCCCAACTGGCAACTGGCTGGCAAAAATAAAATGCGGCGGTGCCACCTTCGAAAAAAACATTAAGGTAGAAACCATCATGCCCAACAGGTTAAAGATTAATGTCGATTTTGGCAAAGATGCCATACTTGGGCAGGGAAGCACATCCATCGGAACCATCAATGCAAAATGGCTGTTTGGTGCACCGGGCAAAAATTTAAAAGCAAAGATTGATGCATCATTGTATGCAAGAACAACTTCGTTTCCAAAATTTGCAGGATTCGATTTTGATAACCCGACTTCTAATTATTCTACACAGCAAAAAACAATCTTTGATGCAGCACTAGATGCTGAAGGCAATGCAACGCTGAAACCCGATTTCCAGATCGATGGAGCAGCACCCGGAATGCTGAATGCAAACCTGGTGGTAAAAGTTTTTGAACCCGGCGGCACATTCAGTATAGATAACATGACCATTCCTTTCAGCCCTTATGCAAGTTATGTAGGCATGAAACTACCTGATGGTGAAAAACCTTTTGACTTTTTATTAGCCGGAAAAAACCATACCATTCAAATTGTAAATGTTGACAGCAAAGGAAATTTATTTACCGGTAACAATGAGGTGGAAGTAGAATACTACCGCATTCAGTGGCGTTGGTGGTGGGATGACAACGGCGACAACCTCAGCAACTTTACACAGAACGAATACAACAAGCTGCTGAAAAAAGATACAGTAAAACTAAACAATGGTCGTGGACAATGGACCTTCGGAACATCGGAAAGCGAGTGGGGCCGTTACATGATCTTAGTAAAAGATAAAAAAAGCGGCCACACCTGCGGCTCCGCATTTTATATTGATGAACCCGGCTGGCAAAGCCGTGAAGGCAATGATGACCAGACCGCTGCTTCGATGTTATCCTTTACTTCAAACAAAGACAAATACAATGTAGGTGATGAAGTTGCATTAACCATTCCCAGCAGCAAAGGCGGAAGGGTATTGGTAAGTTTAGAAAGTGGCAGTAAGGTTGTAAAAACTTTCTGGAAAGAAACTGTGCAGGGACAAACAGTTGTAAAGTTTAAAGCAGAAGGTTCGATGGCGCCGAATGTGTATGCTACAGTAAGTTTGCTGCAGCCACATTCTCAAACCATTAATGATCTGCCCATAAGAATGTATGGCTCCATTCCCATTTTTGTAGAAGATAAAAATACAGTGCTTACGCCAGTGATAAATATCCCTGCTTCCATCAGGCCCGAACAAAATGTTTCTTTTTCGGTAAGCGAACAAAAAGGAAAAGAAATGACTTATTGTGTGGCTATTGTTGATGAAGGATTACTTGACCTGACAAGATTTAAAACTCCCGACCCACACAATGTATTTTATGCAAGAGAAGCATTGGGCGTAAAAAGTTTCGACATGTTCGATTATGTTATAGGTGCATGGGGCGGCGATCTGGAACGCATCCTGACAATTGGTGGTGATGCCGAAGCCGGGCCCGGCAAACAAAAAACTGCCAACCGTTTTAAACCGGTGGTAAAATTCCTTGGGCCATTTCATTTAAACAGCAATCAAACACAAAAACAATCTTTCACCTTACCATCTTACATTGGTTCGGTAAGGGCAATGGTGATAGCGGCTCACAATGGAAGTTATGGCAGTACCGAAAAAACTGTGGCGGTTAAAAAACCACTGATGCTGCTGGCAACCATGCCAAGGGTATTGGGCCCCGGCGAAACAATCAAACTGCCGGTTACCATTTTTGCAATGGAAAATAATATTAAGAAAGTAAATCTTTCTTTGCAGGCAAATCCATTTCTCGAAGTTTTAGGCGGCAATTCCACATCCGTAAACTTTACCGAAACAGGCGAGCAGATGGCCTACTTTGATGTGAAAGTTAAACCCAATGTTGGCATTGGCAAAGTAAAATTAGTGGCTTCATCCGGCAGCGAAAAAGCAGACTACGAAGTGGAACTGGATATAAGAAATCCCAATCCGCCAGTAACAAGTGTGAGTGAAATTACATTGGCTCCGGGGCAGCAATGGAAAACAACTGCATCTCCCATTGGTGTTGCTGCAACAAGCACTGCAACAGTTGAAATTTCCAGCGTACCTTCTATGAACCTGCAAAAACGTTTGGCTTATTTAATTGAATATCCGCATGGATGTATTGAACAAACAACTTCTGCTGTTTTTCCGCAGTTGGTTTTAAACCAGTTAACCGATCTGGATGATTACAGAAAAGCACAGATTGGTAAAAATGTAAAAGCAGGCATTGCCAAACTGCAAAACTTTCAGCGGCCAGATGGCGGCTTCAGTTATTGGCCCGATGGCGGCGAAAGCGATGAATGGGGCAGCAATTATGCAGGTCACTTTTTAACAGAAGCACAAACAAACGGATATTTTGTAAGCGATTATTTGCTGCAGCAATGGAAAAATTACCAGAAAGGAAAAGCAAACAGCTGGGTTCCGTCCACCAGCAATTTTTATGGCGGCGATTTAACACAGGCTTATCGCTTATACACTTTAGCATTGGCAAAATCTCCAGAGCTTGGTGCTATGAATCGTTTGAAAGAATTCAAATACATTTCATCCGAAGCAAAATGGCGTTTGGCAGCAGCATATTCTTTAGCTGGACAAGAGAACACTGCATTAGATTTAATCAGTGGCTTAGCTACATCGTTTCCTGTAAGAACAAGCTGGGGTTATACTTATGGTTCCGATACAAGAGATGAAGCAATGGTATTGGAAACATTGACCCTGCTTAAGAAAAAAGCAAAAGCAGAAGAATTACTGAAAACTATAGCAGCAAAACTATCACAGGATTATTGGTACAGTACACAAACAACAGCTTACTGTTTAATTGCCATTGCAAAGTATTGTGGCAAAAATCCAAGCGGTGCAAAAATCATTGCCAACGGAACAGTAGATGGAAAAACTGTTGACATCAATTCTGCTTCTTACATCAGGCAATTGCCCATTGTATTTAAAAACGGCGGCAGTGCTGTTGTAATAAATAACAAAGGCGGCAACACATTGTATGTTCGTTTGATAACGCAGGGGCAACCATTGGCCGGCGACAGTTTAAAAGTAAACAACAATCCTGCTGTGTTGCAAATGAGTGTAAGCTATCTTTCGCAGGATGGAAAAGCTATTGATATAAACAAGCTGACTCAGAGCAGTGATTTTGTTGCAAAGGTGGTTATCAAAAATCCCGGAAGGCGTGGCTGGTACAACCAGATGGCTTTGTCACAAATCTTTCCCAGTGGCTGGGAGATTATGAATGCAAGAATGCTTGGTGGCGAAGGTGCTTTCAAATCTTCTTACTCCACCTACCAGGATATAAGGGATGACAGGGTGTACACCTACTTCAACATCAACGAAAGCGAAACCCTTACTTATTATGTGCAGTTGAATGCATCTTATTTAGGCCGTTTCTTTTTACCCGGCACTTTCTGCGAAGCAATGTATGACAACAGCATCAACGCAGGTGTGAATGGTAAGTGGGTGGAAGTGGTGCCGCAATAAAGTGATGGAACACTGATGGCGCTGATGGGACTGATAACACAGATTGAATCTGTGAAAATCCGTTCAATCTGTATTATCAGTGTTCTATTTTTTTGTAACAAGCTTTAGTAGTTCTATTAAGCATCGTTGTGTCACTCACTTTTACTGAATACCTTTATTGAACTTTAATTATGTTTTGCAATTTACCATGTAACTGAAATATTATTGTTGTGCCGTAGGCACAAAAGATTGGTAGAAAAGAAAAGATTTTAAAGTGAATCAAGTCCCTTAGGGACGTAAGAAAAACGAGTCAATGGCAAATACATATACCCAAATACACCTCCATTTAATTTTTGCTGTGCAAAACAGAAAATCCATGATTCAAAATTTATGGAAAGACAGGCTGTATGAATACATCACTGGCATTATACAAAAGCATTCACACAAATTGATAATCATAAATGGCATGCCCGATCATTTGCATATTGTAATTGGTATGCGGCCTATACAATCCCTCTCCGAATTAATGCAGGATATAAAAGGCGGCTCATCAAAATGGATTAATGACAATAAACTGGTATCCGGAAAATTTCAGTGGCAGGAAGGATATTGTGCTTTTTCTTACAACAAATCATTGTTGCCAAAATTGATTGAATATGTAAAGGACCAGGATGTTCATCACAGGAAGAAAACTTTCCTGGAAGAATACAAAGAATTTTTAAAGGCATTTGAGATAGAATACCACGAACGATATATTTTTAAAGAATTGGAGGATTAAGGGTCTTTCGTCCCTACGGGACTAAAAATCATTTCAATTAATTTTTTACCAATCTCTTATCCCTAACGGGATAAGGAGGGTAATTGGTTGTGATATAATTTTTATTTTAACTTAAATTAAATTCTGAACAATGCCGTAGGCATTTAAGATTGGTAGAAACAACAAATCGAAAGCAACCAAGTCCCGTAGGGACGAAAGATTGATAGCCCATAGACTTGTAAAAACGCAAACATTTAAATTGAAAACTTTCTTTTCCAACATACCATCCAAAATAAAAAATTTACGCACCACCACAAAAATAAAACTGCTGGTGCTGCTTGGCTTATTCATTTGGTTCTGGCTTTCGCTGCCAAAAAAAATGTTCAATGCACCCACCAGTTATGTTATCGAAGATAAAGACGGAAACCTTTTAAATGCCACTATTGCTGCCGATGGCCAATGGCGTTTTCCTTATAATAAAAATGTACCGCAAAAATTTATTGACTGCATCACCACATTCGAAGACAAACGTTTTTTTAAACATCCCGGCGTTGACCCGGTATCACTTGGAAGAGCTATGGTAAAAAATATAAAGAACAAAGGCGTTGTGCAGGGTGGCAGCACCATCACCATGCAGGTAATAAGATTGATAAAAAAAGATGACAAGCGAAGCATCTGGAATAAAATAAAAGAAAGCATTCTTGCTGTAAGATTGGAAATGTCTTATTCCAAAAAAGAAATACTGGCATTGTATGCAAGCAATGCACCGTTCGGCAGCAATGTAGTTGGCTTAGATGTAGCTTCCTGGCGCTACTATGGAAGAAGCCCCAATACATTAAGCTGGGGTGAAATGGCGGCGCTGGCTGTATTACCCAATGCACCTGCATTGGTGCATCCCGGAAAAAACAGGGAAGTGTTATTAAAGAAAAGAAATTTTTTGCTGGATAAATTGTTAGCCGCAGGCAAGATTGATAAAAGCAGTTGCGAACTGGCAAAGCTTGAACCATTGCCTGGCAATCCTTTGGCTTTGCCACAATATTCGCCGCATCTGCTGCAACGTTTTATTAAAGACAATAAAAATTTACAGGGCATTACAAAGATTAAAACAACATTGGATGGTGCCCTGCAAAAAAATGTAGCCGGCATCATTCAGCAACACCAGTCTGTTTTAAAAGGCAATGGCATTAATAATGCATGTGCAATTGTATTGGATGTAGAAACAGGAAATACGTTGGCTTATGTGGGAAACATTTCTGCCCCCGGCAATAAAGAAATGGAAAGTGATGTGGATGTTATTGCAGCGCCACGAAGCCCCGGCAGTGCATTAAAACCAGTTTTGTATGCTGCCATGTTAAGTGATGGATTGATTTTACCCAATGCCATCGTTGCTGATATACCAACACAAATTGGAAGTTATGCGCCGCAGAATTTCGATTTGGGTTATGATGGTGCTGTTCCTGCAAGCAAGGCGTTATCAAGAAGTTTAAATATTCCGGCAGTAAAATTATTGCAGCAATACAAGTACCAGCGTTTTTACGAAACACTGCAGCAATGCGGCATCAGCACTTTAAACAGAAGTGCCGATACTTATGGCCTCAGTTTAATTCTTGGTGGCTGCGAAGTAACAGCCTGGGACATTGCCGGTGTGTATGCAAGCATGGCACGAACACTCAATCACCAAACAAAAAATCATGGTAAATTAAATCCTGAAGATTTCCATTCGCCGAATTATGTTGCCGGCCAAACCACAAACCAAAAACTACAAACTACAAACATTCCCCTTGATGCTACCTCTATCTATTTTACTTTTCAAGCCATGCAGGAAGTAATGCGGCCCGGCGAAGAAGGATTGTGGCAGCAATTTTCTTCCTCACAAAAAATTGCATGGAAGACAGGAACAAGTTTTGGTTTCAGAGATGGATGGGCAATTGGTGTTACACCAAAAAATGTGGTAGCAGTCTGGGTGGGCAATACCGATGGTGAAGGAAGGCCAGGATTAATTGGTGTGCAAACCGCAGCACCCATTCTCTTTGATATTTTTCGTTTGCTTCCTTCCACAACATGGTGGCAGCGGCCAACATACAATTTCAGTTATGTGGCGGTGTGCAGGCAAAGTGGCTTTCGTGCCAATGTAGATTGTCCTGATGTTGACACATTGTTCATGCCGCCCAATGGAACCAAATCGCCGCTTTGTCCTTATCATAAAATAATTCATCTGGATGCAGCAGGAAAATTCCGTGTAACAGAACAATGCGAAAGCCCATCAAACATGCAGCACAAAAGCTGGTTCATCCTCTCCCCTGCCATGGAATATTATTACAAACAACGCAATGCCGATTATAAAACATTGCCGCCGTTTAAAGAAGGCTGTGCATTTGCCGAAACAGGAAAAGTGATGGAGATCATTTATCCGCAGCCTGATGCAAAAATTTATGTGCCGTTGGAAGTAACAGGTGAAAAAGGAAAAACAATTTTTACTGCAGCTCACAGAAGAAGCGGTGCCAAAATTTTCTGGAGTCTTGATGATGAATTCATCGGCACCACACAAAACTTTCACCAGATGGGATTGAACCCATCACCCGGAAAACATATTATTACACTGGTAGATGAAAATGGAATAAGTGTGAGCAGGCAGTTTGAGATTTTGGGAAAAGAAAATCGTTGATTATCCTCCGCACATACTTTCCAATAACTTCTCCTGCAGGAGAAGAGACGGGATGAGGTCAAAATAATTATATTTACCCATCATAATTTTTTTTATGCAGCAAAAAAAATACGGCATCTTTTCCCTTCCTGTATTAGTAGGCTCACTTGGTTTCTTTGTTGACATTTACGATTTGCTTGTTTTCAATATCACCCGTAAATCAAGTTTTAAAGACCTCAGTGTTTCTGCAGATGCAGCAAAAACAATTGGCGAAAATATTTTGAACTGGCAAATGCTCGGCCTTGTCATTGGAGGTTTGTGCTGGGGCGTAATGGGTGATAAACGTGGAAGAAAATCTGTTCTCTTTGGTTCTATCTTATTGTATTCGCTGGCTACCATTGCCAATGGTTTTGTACAGGACATTACAACTTACACCATCCTCCGTTTTGTTGCCGGCCTTGGCCTAGCCGGCGAACTTGGTGCAAGTATTACATTAACTGCCGAAATTTTACCCAAAGAAAAACGTGGCCTTGCAGCCGCCATCATTGCTACCAGCGGCGTAATGGGAACCATTGCTGCATATTTTATACATGACTGGAGTGGGAACGACTGGAGGCTTTGTTATTTCATTGGCGGAGGCATGGGACTTGCCTTATTATTTTTAAGAGTAAGTATTATTGACAGCAGCATGTACAGTGCTGTAAAAAAAGCAGAAGCAAAATTGGGAAGCATCATAATGCTGGTAAACAGTAAAGAACGTTTCATACGTTATTTCCGGGCTATCATTATTGGTTTACCAGTTTGGTATGTAATCGGCATCCTCATCAGTTTTTCAGATGAGTTTGCAAAGCAATTTGGCATCACAGGATTTGATCAGCCGAAAGCACTCATGCTGCAATATGTGGCGCTTGCATTTGGCGATATGGGTGCAGGCCTTCTAAGCAATTACATAAAGAGCCGGAAGAAAACGCTGGTGCTTTATTATTGCATCGTTACCTTTTTCATTGCAGCTTTCTTTTTATTAAAAGGCGGGGGTAATGCTACCAATATGTATTTGTTGTGCATGGGCCTTGGCTTTGGTTCGGGCATTTCTGTTTTATACATTACCATGAGTGCCGAACAGTTTGGCACCAACCTGAGAGCAACTGCTGCTATTTCTATCCCCAATATGGTACGTGGTTTTCTGCCACTCATTTCTATTCTCTTTAAATTTTTACGAAGTGATAATGCACTTAACAATTATATAACCGCTGCATGGGTAACAGGCATTGTTGTTTTACTTGCCGGATGGATTGCTGTGTATTATACCAAAGAAACTTTTGGAAGAGAGATGGATTTTACGGAACACTAAATGATTAAAATTTTGCCTGCTGCAACATTAACTCAATGAAACTTTCCGAAAACTTATTTCACAATCTGCTCAACGAAGAGGTTTACCAAACAGGGCAAATCAAATTCTTTCCTGACGATTCGGTTATTATAAAATACATACTCTTAGCAAATTAATCTTCCAGCATATCAGGCCGTTTTTCTTTGGTTCGCAGCATTGCCTGTTCATTCCTCCATTCATCAATTAATTTATGATTGCCGCTCATTAAAACTTCAGGAACCTTCCATCCACGGAATGTTTCGGGCCTTGTATAAACCGGTGGTGCCAGCAAATTATCCTGGAACGAATCTGTCAGTGCCGATGTTTCATCATTCAATACACCTGGTATCAGTCTTCCAATTGCATCTACCAGTACTGCAGCAGCCAGTTCGCCGCCGCTGAGTACATAATCGCCGATAGAAATTTCTCTGGTAATAAAATGTTGCCTCACCCTTTCATCAATCCCTTTATAATGGCCGCAAATTAACAGCAAATTATTTTTCAGCGAAAAAGCATTTGCCATTTTCTGGTTCAGTGTTTCGCCATCAGGCGTTAAAAAAATTATTTCATCGTAAGCAGTTTCTTTCTGCAAACTTTCAATGGCATTTACCAGCGGTTCAATCATCATTACCATGCCTGCGCCGCCGCCAAAAGCATAATCATCTACCTGCGCCCTTGGGTAAGTGGTGTAATCTCTTAAGTTTATTACGTTCACTTCAAGCAATCCTTTATCCTTTGCCCTTTTTAAAATAGAATGGGCAAATGGGGATTGCAATAAATCCGGTACAACAGATATAATGTCTATTTTCATTTTACCCCAAACCCCTGAAGGGGCTTTCTTTTGTTAGTGTTAAAAATTTGTTTATCAGTATTCAAAAGTAAATCTCTATGCTTGCTTCTTATTTTCAATCTTCTCCATAATCAGTCCCCCTTTAGGGGGCGTCCATAAATTCATCCAGTTCCCTCTTGTCTTTTTTTGTTGGTCTTCCCTGCTTACTCATTCTTTTACCGGTTTGAAAAACCGCCGCCTGAAATTTTATCCTTTCTATTTCTTCCGCAGGTGTAATATCCATATAATAATTGATGGCTTCGCTGTATTGAACCCGGTGGCTTAATAAGCCCGTAATTTTTATCCGCCATTTTTTTGCTTCAGTCTTCACTTCGTATTCATCATTAATACCAACTGCTTTGGATGATTTGGCTGTAAGGCCATTGTATTTTACTTTTCCTTTATCGCAGGCATCTGCCGCCTGGCTCCTTGTTTTAAACAAACGGATAGCCCATAAATATTTATCCAATCTTAATTTTTCTTTTTCCATTTCAGCAGTTGATCTTTTCCATTTCCCCTTCAGGGGATAGGAGTTCATTTCCCAAAAATAAACTCTTTTACATCAATGGTGAGGATAGCAAGCCGTATTTACCTAATTTTAATTTTTTAAAAAACATAGTATGCAGTTAAGAAAATTTCTATTTACCCAGGTTCTTATTATTGTTGTTATATCGCAGTCGTCTTTTGCCCAGCGCTCCGTTAAATGGACAGCCGATGGCAATTATTATTACAAACAAAAAGATGGCGGCATAGTAAAAGTTAATCCACTCAATGATGCTGAAACGGTGCTTATAAAAAAAGAACAGCTAACACCCGCCGGCGGCAAAACATTGATTCCGCAGTCTTATACTTTTAGCAGTGACAATAGCAAACTGCTCATCTTTACCAACACACAAAAAGTATGGCGGTTGAATACCAAGGGCGATTATTGGGTGCTTGATATTGCAAACAATAAGCTTACGCAGTTAGGCAAGGGCCGTCCTGCACAGTCACTGATGTTTGCAAAATTTTCTCCCGATGGCAGCAAGGTTGCTTATGTAAGCGAACACAATTTATTCTCCGAAGATTTAAATACCAGTTACATAGCAAGGCTTACCAATGATGGCACAAGAAAATTCATCAACGGAACTTTCGACTGGGTGTATGAAGAAGAGTTTGGCTGCAGGGATGGTTTTCGCTGGAGCCCCGACGGAACAAAAATTGCTTTCTGGCAGGTGGATGCAACGAAAATAAAAGATTACTACATGCTCAACACTACCGACAGCAATTATTCAAAAGTAATACCGGTGGAGTATCCAAAAGTTGGTGAAGCACCATCTGCCGTTCGCATTGGCGTAGTCAATTTATCAAATAATTATGTAAGATGGATGGATATTGACGGCGATCCTCAGCAGCATTACATACCAAGAATGGAATGGACGGGTACCAATGAAATTATGCTGCAGCAGCTTGACCGCAAGCAGCAGGAAAGTAAATTAATGTATTGCAACGCCACCGATGGCAGCACTCATACTTTTTGGGCAGAAAATGATGATGCCTGGGTAGATTTAAACTCAGCCGATATTTTTGGCGAGCCCGGCCGCTTTAACTGGATAAACAAAGGACAGGATTTTATATGGATAAGTGAAAAAGACGGCTGGCGCCACATTTATAAAATTAGCCGTGATGGAAAAACAGAAACCCTGCTTACCAAAGGCAATTATGATATTGATGAAATTAAATGTATTGATGAAACCAATAACTATATTTATTTTTCGGCATCGCCGGCCAGCGCCACCGAACTTTACCTCTACAGGATTAGGATTGAAAAGAAAGCAGTTATTTCTACAGTGGGTAAATTACTTGATAAAGTAAAAAGCGTAATACAAAAACCAAAAGAAGATTCGGTAGAACTGGTTAGCACTGTCAGTTTAAAAGGAACACATGATTACAATATTTCTCCCAACGGAAAATTTGCTGTTCATTCTTTTTCAAATTACAACACACCCAATGTAAGGGAGTGGATTACATTGCCCGATAACAAACCCATTAACATCACTAAAAGCATTGCTGCAATAATAAGGACAGACAATAAAATTAATGTTGAATACCTGCAGGTAACAACTGAAGACAACATCACTTTGGATGCCTGGATTAACAAACCAAAAAACTTTGACCCTTCAAAAAAATATCCTGTGGTACTGTATGTGTATGGCGAACCTGCATCTTCTACGGTACAAAACAGCTATGGTAACCACGATAATTTTTTATACAGTGGCGACATGGGCGAAGACGGATACATACAAGTGGCCATTGACAACCGTGGCACCCCGGAACTGAAAGGTGCACCATGGCGCAAAGCCATTTACCGCAAAATTGGTATTGTCAACATCCGTGACATGGCGCTGGGTTTTAAAAAACTGATGGAGCAAAACAGTTATTTTGATAAAGACCGTACTGCAGTTTGGGGATGGAGCGGCGGCGGCTCTGCCACTTTACATCTACTGTTTCAGTATCCCGAAATATTTAAAACCGGCATTGCCATTGCTGCAGTGGCTAACCAGTTGTTTTATGATAATATTTATCAGGAACGTTACATGGGCCTGCCACAGGAAAACAAACAGGATTTCATCAATGGCTCGCCCATTACTTATGCAAAAAACCTGAAAGGGAATTTATTATACATCCACGGCACCGGCGACGACAATGTACATTTTGCCAATGCCGAAGTATTGGTGAACGAACTGATAAAAAACAACAAGCAGTTTCAGTACATGCCTTATCCCAACCGCACACACAATATCAGTGAAGGGCCGGGCACATCGGCGCACCTTTCAGCATTGTACACTGCTTTTTTAAGGCAGCATTGTTTGCCGGGGGCTAAATAAAAAAACAATAATCGTTGAACAAGAAATCAATAGTATTACTGGCAATAATTTTTTTCTGCTGTAACAGCATCATTACCGCCCAGCAAACATATCCTTCAAAATTTACCGTGGCACAAGACGGCAGCGGCAATTTTAAAACAATTCAGGAAGCCGTTTTTGCTGTAAGAGATTTATCGCAGCAAAAAGTAACCATTTTTATTAAAAAGGGTGTTTATCACGAAAAGCTCATCATCCCTTCCTGGAAAACAAATATTTCCCTCCTTGGCGAAAGCACCGACAGCACCATCATTACCTGGAACGATTATGCAGGCAAAAAACTAAAAACAAGAGATGAGTTTCTTAAAACAGATACGTTAAGAACATACACATCATATACTGTGCTTGTGCAGGGCAACGACTGCAGCATTGAAAACATCACCATAAAAAATACGGCGGGAAGAGTGGGGCAGGCAGTTGCCCTGCATGTAGAAGGCGACAGGTTTGCAGCAAAAAACTGCAAGCTGCTTGCCAACCAGGATACATTATATGCCGCAACAGAAAACAGCAGGCAGTATTACCAGGACTGTTACATAGAAGGCACCACCGACTTTATTTTTGGCGAAGCCACGGCAGTCTTTCAAAACTGCATCATAAAAAGCCTTACCAGTTCTTTCATTACTGCAGCCTCCACAAGGCCGGGGCATTTGTTTGGCTTTGTATTTTTCAATTGCCGGCTTATTGCCGACAGCGCCGCCACCAAAGTATATCTCGGCAGGCCATGGCGCCCTTATTCCAGAACGGTTTACATCAATACACAAATGGGCAGCCATATTGTAAAAGAAGGCTGGGACAACTGGCGTAACGCCGCCAATGAAAAAACGGTGCTATATGCCGAATACAATTCTGCCGGCGAAGGCGCCAATGCAAACGAAAGAGTTAAATGGAGCAGACAGTTAACAAAAAAGGAAGTAAAAAAATATACGGTTAAAAATATTTTGGGTGGGGCGGATGGATGGGAGCCGATGAGATGAGATAAGAAAAGGAAAGCTTAATATTTGATGTATTGCATTTTTTTATGTGTGATTATATTTCGGTAAAAATAGAATATAGCTGGTGATGGGTAATGAAATTAGTAGTGACCTACAAAGAATAAATAAAAGCTTCAAAAATTAAAATTAATGTGGATTAATTATTTTTTCAATCAATTATTTAGTGTACAAAATCTTATAGCTGCCTTAACGGGAAGTTTTATAGGATTTGTATGGTGGCTATTTTCTGAATTAAGAAAAAAAATAGCTAATCGAATAAAATATAGTAAGTATGAAGGTTATTATCAATGCTACTTAAAAACAGACTTATCAAGACATGAATTTGATATTTCCTTAAAAAGAAAAAATGGCAACAAATTTAAAGTAAATGGGAAATCAATTTCACATAATGAAATAATAATTGGTTTTATTGAAATGTCAATTTCTATAAAAAATTACGGGACAGGCTATTATTACCACATTAATAATGGAGAAGAAAATTCCCAGCGATTTGGATTCTATGAAATACAATTAACGAACGAAGACAAAATATTTGTACACCAAAATATAAAAGGTGCTGGAAAAGAAGATTCAGCAGCTTATGTTTGGAAAAAGGTTAATTATCCCTAAGGATAGTTTTCTCCACATACTCCGATGCTATTGTTTACTTAAGCAATATTGTTGTTCCCCTTCAATATACCAATCAATTTTCACCCACAGTGTGTCTTCACGAAATAATCGGGACAATTATGACCAACTACGTAAAGCTCATTAATTAAAGGCTCAATTTTGGTGACCATCTACTATTACTGAGGCTAGGTTACGGAAAAAGAAATTGATTAGATATTTTATTAAATTGCATGTGAGCAATAGATTAAATGAAAATCAAAATGAAAATGCTTTCAACGATATTTATAATTATTCTATCCTTTAAAGGGTATAGTCAAAAAATTGCTTTACTAAGTCATGATTTTAAAAAACCAATTCTTTACACTGAT
>JANNAM010000132.1:0-2831 GCA_031384415.1 Bacteroidota bacterium | reverse complement strand
GCTGCTATGAAGCTTCATTGGCGTCGCACTCTTGTACGATATAACTTTATTCAGCTCTCCTTCAATTCAAAGCAGTCTTACAAATTCGCAAAAGCGAGTTTTTTATTCTGTGCTTCTGTGCTTCTGTGGCAAATTTCTCTGTACGCACAATCCAACACCGATAACCAATTCGCCAAACCACTCAAAGAAGTCCTCAACGATATTCAAAAAAAATACGGCATCACTATAAAGTTTGCCGACAGTATGGTGGCCAATAAAAAAGTTACTTACGCCGATTGGAAATACCGCCCCGATGTGGAAGTAACTTTAGAAAGCGTCTTAACACCATTAGAATTAAAAGTAAAAAAAGAAGGCGATAAAAAATATAAGCTCAGTGTGTATGAATATTACCGCTGGCAACCTGCCGATGGCTGGGCAGAGCTTGACAGGATCGTATCGCAATACAAAACTTTGGAAGAATGGGAAAAAAGAAAGACTGAATTAAAACCTTGTTTAAAAGAGGCTATTCAATTAACAAATCTTCCCGTATTGCCCAATACAAAACCCATCATCACAGCAATAAGAAAATATGATGGTTACAACGTAGAAAATATTGCTATTGAGATTTTACCCGGTCTATGGATCAACGGTTCTTTATACAAGCCTGCAAAATACAAAGGCAGGATACCGGTGATTTTAAATCCTGACGGGCATTGGGAAAAACAACGCTATCGTGCCGATTGCCAATACCGTTGTGCGGCATTTGCAAAAATGGGTGCCATGGCTTTCAGTTACGACCTGTTTGCCTGGGGCGAATCTTTATTGCAATTTAAAACAGAAGACCACAGAAGAAGTTTATCCATGACGATACAGGCATTGGGCAGCATCCGCATCCTTGATTATTTATTAGGACAGAAAGATGCAGACACCACCCGTGTTGCCATCACCGGCGGAAGCGGTGCAGGAAGCCATGCAGTATTAATGACGGCTTTGGATGACAGGATCAAAGTATCAGCTCCTGTTGTAGCCATCAGTTCTTATTTCTATGGTGGTTGCCCCTGCGAAAGCGGTATGGATATTCACAGTTGCGGTGGCAGAACAAATAATGTGGAAATTGCTGCTATGGCAGCTCCCAGGCCGCAGTTGCTTATAAGCGATGGTGGCGACTGGACAGATAAAATGCCCGAACATGATTTTCCTTACCTGCAAAAAATGTACAGCTGGTATGGAAGGAAAGATGATGTTCAAAATGTGCATCTGCCCAATGATAAACACGATTTTGGCATTACCAAACGCATACCGCTGTATAATTTCATTGCAAAATATTTAAACTTAAATATCAAAGCCATGCAAAATGATTCAGGTCGCATTGATGAATCAAAAATTACAATTGAACCGGAACAGGCCATGTATGTTTTTGGCGACAAAGGAGAGTTGCTGCCTGCACATGCCATAAAAGGTTTTGAAAACCTGGAAAAAGTTTTCGCAGAAGAAATTCAAAAAGCAAAAGTAAACCAGCGTTATAAAATTGGATTGATTGACCTGATGTTATTAAAGCGCCAGAAAATGGGGGCCATTACATTAACTGCCCAGTTAAAAGCAGATGGGGTAGAAGTTGATATGGGTGGCCTGGGAACCCGGCCTACTTTTGACAACCAGTTACTGATTGATTCAGTAAGAAATAAATTTTTACAAACCGCCAAAGAAAATAATGTAGAAATATTTTCATTGGCTATGACAGGTTATTATGCCCAATCTTTCTGCGGCAGGGATGAATACAAAAGATCCATTGAAGATTGTATTACTACCATGAAGCTGATGAATGTAAAAACGGCTTTCCTGCCATTGGGTGTGCAATGCGACCTGAAGAAAACTCCGGCTGTAAGAGATTCTGTTATAGCCCGTTTAAAAGTAGCCGGTAAAATGGCGCAGGATGCAGGGGTGGTGATTGGTATTGAAACGGCATTATCTGCAAAGGAAGAAGTACAGTTGTTAAAAGAGATCAACTCACCAGCCATAAAAATTTATTTCAATTTTTCCAATCCTTTAAAAGAAGGGAGGGATTTGATAAGCGAATTAAAGATTTTAGGCAAGGATAGAATTTGCATGATACATGCTACCAACAAAGACAGCGTGTGGTTGCAAAACGATCCACAGATTGATATGTACAAAGTAAAAAAGGCCTTAGATGAAATGGGCTACACAGGCTGGCTGGTTATTGAACGCAGCCGGGATGCAAAAAAAGCTTCTGATACAAAATATAATTCTGGGGCCAATGCGGCGTATTTGAAGAAGGTGTTTCAGTAGTTGCAAGTTCAAGGATTAGGTCATTGCTAATCCTGCCTTTCACTCTTTTATTTCTTATTCTTTTGTTTCGTCCATTACTTTCTCCATGCAATAAGGACATGCTACCCAAAGTTTTTCAAGCTGGCTGAAACACTTTTTGCAAGTGATTACTTTTTCAACTACTGACTTTATTGGGATGCTTGTCCGTACAGTAAAGATGTCAGGAATTTCTTTCAAAAAACTTGATTCATTTCCTTTTTCGGTGATTAGAAAAAGTTTGTCTTTGGCTCTTGTGATAGCAACATAAAATAATCGTCTTTCTTCTTCTAAAAGCAAGTCGTGATTTGCTTTTTTTATTACTTGAAAAATTCTGTCCTCTAACCAAATGTCTGGAAAGCCACCATTTCCTTCTGACAAGCCAAGAATAAAAACAACTTTTGCTTCAAGTCCTTTTGCTGCATGAATAGTTTTTCCTTGAACTTTTATTCCTTCACTTTTGAAACGGAAGAAGTAAGGAGTAAACATTTTGCTTCTTCGGTAGAGAAATAAAATATCATCGTTTGTTA
>JANNAM010000123.1:0-2076 GCA_031384415.1 Bacteroidota bacterium | reverse complement strand
CAGATTGGTTTACTGAATCGTATTGCTATTATTTTTTCAAGAAGAAAAATTAATATAGACAGTTTAAATACATCGCCTACCGAGGTTGACAGTGTGCATAGCTTCACCATCGTCATTAATGAAATGGAAGATGTGGTTTTAAAACTTTGCAGGCAGATAGAAAAACAGGTGGAAGTATTAAAAGCTTATTACAATACCGAAGATGAGATTGTATGGCAGGAACTGGCTTTATATAAAGTAAGTACCGATGCCATTGCAGAAAAAGTAAAAGTGGAAAGGCTGTTGAGAGAGCACGGGGCAAGGGTTGTAGCCATCCGTAAAGATTATACTGTTTTTGAAACAACCGGTCAGCGTGAAGAAACAGATGGCTTACTGAAAGTACTGGAGCCTTATGGCTTGATAGAATTTGTACGCAGCGCCCGGGTTGCCATCATTAAAGGCAGCAGTGATTTTCATGAGCGGCTTAAGGAATTCGAAATGAAAGAACCGGGAGAAGAAGTGATAGAGAATGAGTTCCTGGATAAGAATGAAGAAGTATTCAGCATGTAAACAACAACTATTTATCAAACAACAATTAAATAAATTATCATGGCAAAATTAAAATTTGGTGGCGTTGAAGAAAACGTAGTAACAAGGGATGAATTCCCGTTAAGTAAAGCACAGGAAGTATTGAGTAAAGAAACCGTTGCTGTTATTGGTTATGGCGTGCAGGGGCCGGGACAGGCACTTAATCAAAAAGACAATGGCATCAGCGTAATTGTTGGCCAGCGTAAAAATTCCAAATCATGGGATAAGGCAGTAGCCGATGGATTTGTTCCTGGCGAAACTTTATTTGAGATTGAAGAAGCACTGGAAAAAGGAACAATCATCTGTTACCTGTTGAGCGATGCTGCACAAATTGCTTTATGGCCAACTGTGCAAAAACATCTTACGCCCGGCAAAGCATTATATTTTTCGCATGGCTTTGGGATAACTTTTAACGAGCAGACCGGTATCGTTCCTCCAAAAGATGTGGATGTGTTTTTGGTTGCACCAAAAGGAAGCGGTACATCTTTAAGAAGAATGTTCTTACAGGGTCGTGGCCTTAATAGTTCTTACGCCATCTTCCAGGATGCGACCGGCAAAGCATTTGAAAGAGTTGTTGCGCTTGGTATTGCAGTAGGCAGTGGTTATTTATTTGAAACTGATTTTAAGAAAGAAGTATATAGTGATCTTACCGGAGAAAGAGGAACATTGATGGGTGCTATACAAGGAATCTTTGCTGCACAGTTTGATGTACTGCGTGCGAAGGGCCACTCGCCTTCCGAAGCATTTAACGAAACTGTTGAAGAGTTAACACAATCATTGATGCCACTGGTAGCAGAAAATGGTATGGACTGGATGTATGCCAACTGCTCAACCACTGCACAGCGTGGTGCACTGGATTGGTGGAAGAAATTCCGTGATGCAACTGCTCCGGTATTTGCTGAATTGTATGAAAGTGTTGCGGCAGGAAAAGAATCACAACGTTCTATTGACAGTAACAGCAAAGCAGATTACAGGGAAAAATTAGAAGAAGAATTAAAAGAGTTGCGTGAAAGCGAACTGTGGCAGGCCGGTAAAACAGTAAGAAGTTTGCGACCGGAAAACCAGGCATCATTTACTGCCAAAGAAAAAGAAGCACCGGGACAGTTAAAAGGTTTGACTGTAAAAAATGAGGAAGCAGTTAAATAATTAAAATGCAAACAACCACACATACCGGTTTTAATCTGTCGTTTCATGATGCAGCGGAGCGGTTACAAAAAATTGTTAACCGCACGCCACTCATGTTCAACGCAAATCTTTCAAAAAAATACCAATGTAATATTTTTTTAAAAAGAGAAGATCTGCAGGTTGTACGTTCCTATAAGATACGTGGAGCATACAACATGATGAGTTTGTTGCCTGCAGCGCAGATAAACAAAGGTGTAGTGTGCGCCAGTGCCGGTAATCATGCACAGGGCTTTGCATACAGTTGCAAAAAACTCAATGTAAAAGGCATTGTTTTTATGCCCATCATCACACCAAAACAAAAAGTTACCCAAACAAAAATGTTTG
>JANNAM010000105.1:0-2230 GCA_031384415.1 Bacteroidota bacterium | reverse complement strand
AAAAGACCAGGTAAAACAATTAGGCAATGCAGTAACGCCGCCTGTGATGGAGTGGCTTGTACAGCAATGTGTAGAATCACTAAACTAACCAACCAAACCCATTAATGACACCACTTACCGAAATACAACTTTACAACACAGCCTTAGATAACACCGGCATTATTACAACTATTGAGCATTGCATCAACACCATTGCCGGTAAAACAGGCGACAGTGCAAGGCTACAGGAACGAATAGAAAGATTAAGAGATACCAGCGACCAGGAAACCAGGGACGATTTAAAAAAAGGATTATCAGCCGTTACATGGAGTGGAACATTTACAAAACGGGCGGCAAAAAATTTGAAACAATACAGCGGCCTTATCTGCCTGGATATTGATAAGTTAAATGAAACTGAGTTAATCAATGCAAAAAAATTATGGGTGTTATCAAAATATTGCTTTGCCTGTTTCATTTCACCGTCCGGCACCGGGTTAAAAATTATTTTTAAGGTAGCCGGTACAGCAGCCGAACACAAAGAATATTTTTTACAAATAGAAGAGTATATTTTTTCTCAATCACAAATCGCAATAGATCCATCCGGCAAAGATGTTTCCCGCCTTTGTTTCCTTTCCTACGATCCTGATATATATTTTAATCCCGATAGCAAACCGTTTCAATTAACCGGCCCCACAGAAGCACAAAAGAAAGCGGCCACCTCCACCAAAAAAGAAAGCCAGCATATAGAATTGATAGAAGGTAGTGCCGCTGATGTTTGGAAAACAACGGCTGATTATATGCAGTACGCAGACGGGCAACGGAATAATTTTATTTACAAATATGCCTGTAATTGTAACCGTAAAGGAATAACAATGCAGGATGCAATCGGCGAAGCCACTACCTACGCTGCCGATATGAAGCAAAGCGAAATTGAGATAACTATAAAATCTGCCTACACTCACAACGCAACTGAGTGGGCAAAATTTGCCAAAAAAAATAACACCAATGGAAATACTAAAAGCACTACTAAGCGGATTGGCAATGTTAATACTACTGCCATTAGTAATGTACCTGGTAATGATGGTACTGCAAACAACGGTGTTACTAATAGTAGCCATCATCTTACAGATTTCCCCGCCTTCTGGCAGCAGATCGAGGACAAAAAAAACCAAGACGAAAACGGGAACCCGTTAAAGCGTTTCAATATCTACTACACCGGGTTAATCAATTTTTTAGCCAATGCCGGTTACTTCCGTATGCCGTTGCCGAACAAAACATTTGAGTTTATCAGTTTTAGTAATAATGTTTGCGACACTGTTCCCATTCAATACATGAAAGATTTCTTAATGGATTGGTGTAATGAAAAGCAACAGCAAGCCAATCAGGAACAGGATACAGACACCTGGAAAACAATAGGCGGTGTTCGGGAAATGATGATACGGGGTGCAGAGAGGTATTTTAATATCAATAAACTTTCCATCCTGCCGTATAAGCGGATTGATTTTGTAAAAGACACAAAAGAATGTGCTTACTTTTTTTTCCGCAACTGTTATGTAAAAGTGACAAAAGATGATATTGAAACCCGCCCAATCAGTGAGCTTACACAAACCATTTGGCAGGCAGATATTATTGACAGGGATTTTACCAGGGAAAAAATTGTGTACCCGGAAACTGATAAAGGTTTCGACCTGGATAACTTCAACTGTGAGTTTGCTAAGTACATGGCCCTGGTAAGCAGCAACCCGGAAAAATACCATGAAGTAGATAAGAAAACTGTAATAGAAAGATTTTACAGCCATTGCAGTGCAGTAGGTTATATGCTGCATGGGTGGAAAAGTAAAATAGGAAAAGCCATTATAGCAGTTGACCACAAAGTGCCGGAAGATAAAAGCGAACAAAACGGCGGCACTGGTAAAAGTATTTATGGTATCAGTTTTAATTATGTGAAAAGCAGTTGTGCTATAGATGGACGGGAATTTAAAGATGATTACCCATTTCGGTTTGAAAGGGTAGGGGTTGATACAAAGATTGTAGTAATGCAGGATTGCCGGTATAACCTGGATTTCGGTTCTTTCTTTGTGCCAATAACCAGCGACTTTACTTACAACAAGCGGCACACTGGCTACATAACGCTGCCTTACGATGATAGTCCTAAATGGTGGTTTGATACCAATTTTACTTTTAAAGGTGAAGGAAGCAGCTATAGACGGCGGCAGCACATTATAGAGTTTGATGATTACTTTGATGATAA
>JANNAM010000096.1:0-24821 GCA_031384415.1 Bacteroidota bacterium | reverse complement strand
TTCTTTTCTTACCTCGTCAATTACATTTTTCATTACCTCATAACTCTGCAAAAAATCGCTGCCATCAATACTTATCCTGCGTATGCCTTTAAAACCTTTTACCATTTCACTGGCATTGGTTGTCCTTGCTTCTTCGGCTGTTACACTGATGCCCCAGTTATTATCCTGCACCAGATAAATGATGGGCAACTGATGCAATGCCGCATATTGAAATGCTTCACTTACTTCTCCTTCAGTAACGGAGGCATCGCCTAATGAGCAAATCACTACAGGAAGATTGACAACAGACGACTGACCACTAACACTCTCCTCTGTCGCCAGTTGTCTGTGGTCCGTCGTTCGTTCCAAATACTTTATTCCTTGTGCAATGCCCGTAGTTGGTATGGCCTGCATTCCGGTAGCGCTGCTCTGGTGAATAATGTTGGGTTTGTCATCTCCTTTGTAATTAGGATGAGCATAATATTCTCTGCCACCGGTAAAAATATCATTGCCTTTGGCAAGCAACTGCAGCATTAATTCATAAGGAGTAAATCCCAATCCCAGTAACAAACTTTCATCCCTGTAATATGGACTTACATAATCGCAGGGGAGCAGTTGAAAGGCAGTTGCTAATTGTATTGCTTCATGCCCACGTGAAGTAGAGTGAACGTATTTGCAAATTTGCCGGTTGGCTTCATAAGTATCTGCCATTGCTTTGGCAGCACACATAAGCCGGTAGGCTTTTAATAAAATTTCGTTGTCAGGCATTCGTCAAAAATAAATTAAAAACCTCACAGGTTTAAAAACTGTGAGGTATCATAAAGTAGTAAATACAAGTAAATTATTTAATTTCCATACTCAGCAAACTTTGCTCTTCTATAAATGCTTCCAGTTCATCTCCCACCACACATTCACCAACTCCTGCCGGTGTGCCTGTAAAAATTAAATCGCCAATGTTTAATGAAAAATAATTTGAAATGTTTGATACAATAAAATCGAAATTAAAAATCATCTGGCTGCTGTTGCCCTGCTGTACCAGTTCTTTATTGTTGTACAAACAAAAGTTGATATTTTTTTTGTTGAGTGCAGGAGTAATGTCCAAAAACTTGCCAACGGCGGCAGAATTATCAAATGCTTTTGCCTTTTCCCAGGGCAGCCCTTTCTTTTTCAATTCATCCTGAATATCTCTTGCTGTAAAATCTATCCCAACAGTTATTCCGTTATAATAATTGCCTGCATGTCGTTCCTGGATATATTTTCCGTTTTTGCTGATACGAAGCACCAGCTCACATTCGTAATTGAGTTCATTTGAAAATTCGGGATAATAAAAAGGAGTATGGGGTTGCAGCAAAGCACTTTTAGGCTTCATAAAAATAACCGGTTCATCCGGCACTTCGTTGCCAAGCTCTTTTGCATGATCGGCGTAATTTCTTCCTATACAAATTATCTTCATAGTAAGGGGTGGTCTTTTATCAGGTTTAAGGTTTGTGTTACGAAATTAAACAAATCAGTTTATAAAAACAATAAAGGATTTTAAAGGTCAATTGTAAGGTTATTTACTGCACTCATTGTCTTGTCTATACCAATACTGGCAAAGCTTTCTATAATTTCGATGCACTTTTCGATTTTTAATTTCACCAGGGGTTCTTCTTCTTTTTTCCACCTGCTTAAAACAAAATCGGCCTGTAATCCTTTGGGGTAATTATTGCCTATTCCAAAACGGAGTTTTGGATAGGCATTTGTTCCCAGGATATTTTCTATGTCTTTTAATCCATTGTGTCCGGCACTGCTGCCGCTGCTGCGGAGCCGTATTTTATCTAAGGGCAAAGCAAGGTCATCTACAACAGTTAAAGTATTTTCTACCTGCACTTTTTCTTTATCTAACCAATACTTAAAGGCTCTACCGCTTAAATTCATGAAAGTGGTTGGGCAAATGCAAACAAATATTTTTCCCTTCCATTTAACTTCGGCAACAAGTGCAAGCCTGTCTACTTTAAACATGCCGCCATTTTTTAAAACAAATGAGTTCACCACATCAAAACCAATGTTATGTCTTGTATGTGCATATTCATCGCCAATATTGCCCAGGCCAACTATTAAAAACTTTGCCATTTATTTTTTTGTTACAACTAAGATAATTATTTGTCTGTTCTTTTTGTGCCTCCATACAGCTCATATTCCAGCAGGCGGCAGTCAATTTTGCCAGTAAAAAATTCTATGCGCCGGCTGGGTTTTAGCCCAATTTTTTTTGCCAGTTGTAAGTTGCCGGTAAAAATATAACCAGTGTAACCTTTGCATTGTTTTTTCATAAAATCGCCCAGGAGGCTGTAAGTATTTTGCAAGTCAATTTCTTCGCCAAGGCGGTCGCCATATTCTGGGTTAAAATAAATTATTCCGTGTTCATCTGCAGGGATTTTAGTTTGCTCAAAATCGCATACTTCAAATTCAATCAGTTCTTCCACACCGGCAATGCCTGCATTTACTTTTGAAATATAAATTGCATCTTCACTTATATCAGAGGCAATAACTTTTAACCCCTGCATATCTGTTACCTGCTGCTCTAATTTTTTAAATTCGGTTTCATACATTTTTTCATCAAAGCCAGCAAGGTGCATGAAAGCATAATTGTTTCGGTACAATCCCGGCCTTCGGTTGGTAGCCATTAAAACTGCTTCTATTGCAACTGTGCCCGAGCCACACATGGGATTTATGAGAGGAGATTTCCTGTCCCACTTTGTTGCCAGTAAAGTGGCAGCAGCCAGCGATTCCATCATGGGGGCCTTTCCTGGAATTTTGCGGTAACCATGTTTGGATAATGATTCCCCGGTAGTATCAATAAAAATTTCTGCCAGTTCATCCTTCCAGTATAAATGGATGACTGTCTTATCTAATTCGGGACCCGAGTTTGGGCGGCTACCGGTTTTATTTCTGAAGCGGTCAACTATGGCATCTTTCACTTTTACATTGGCAAATAATGAATTGTTGATGGTAGCATTATCTACATTGCTGCTGATGGAAAAATATCCTTCTGCTGTAATAATATCTTCCCAGCAAAATTCCAGCAACGTTTTATATAAATCATCGGCATTAACAGCTTTAAATTCTTGTAAAGAAAACAATACCTGGCTTGCACAGCGCAGGTTAAGGTTCAGCTTAATGCAGTCTGCAATTGTTCCTTTTAATTCTACACCAGTTTTAAAAGTACGGATAGGTATGAAACCCAATTCCTCTGTTTCCTTTTGCAGGTGAGGAGATAAGCGGTTGCTGCAGGTAATAATAATTCTGCTGATAGTGTTGAAGAGTTGCATATACACTGCAAACATAGTTAATTAAGCCCTGTTGTTTGAGGCAACTGATTTAGCTGAACAAATAAAAAGAATTACATTGCGTTTAATTATAAAATGGAATTACAAAAAGACATACGGCTGGCAGTACTTATTGACGCAGACAATATCCCTTATTCAAATGTGAAGGGGATGATGGAAGAAATTGCAAAATACGGTACACCTACTTTTAAACGCATTTATGGCGACTGGACAAAGCCAACGGTTTCTGGCTGGAAAAATGTGTTGCTGGAAAATGCCATCACACCTATTCAGCAATACAGTTACACACAGGGAAAAAATTCAAGCGACAGCGCCATGATTATTGATGCGATGGATATTTTATATTCGGGCAAGGTTGATGGCTTTTGCATTGTATCCAGCGACAGCGATTTCACAAGGCTGGCAACAAGGCTTAGGGAAGCCGGGATGAAAGTGTTTGGCATCGGGCAAAAGAAAACCCCCAATCCTTTTATTGTAGCCTGCGATAAATTTATTTACCTCGAAATTATTGCAGTGCCCGAAGCGGAAATTAATCCGATAGAAAAAACAAAAGTTCAAAAAACTGTTGCCAAGCCTTCTATTGATAAAGTAAACCGGGAAACCATCAATGTAATTGCTGCTTCTATTAATGATCTGGCCGACGAAAATGGCTGGGCTTTCCTGGGCGATGTAGGCAACCTGGTTATGAAAAAACAGCCCAATTTCGATCCACGGAATTATGGGTTTCAAAAACTAACTCCTTTAATCAAATCAATCAACCGCTTTGAAATTGATAAGAGAGAAACCGATAAGGCAGGCATTAAATTAGTTTATATCCGCAATAAGGATTAATGCTTTTCGTACTTAACTTTCTTCGTCTCTTTTTTTTAATACAAAAACCCCCGTCAATTTTGTTGGCGGGGGTTGCTTTTTAATACAGAATATCTTATTGTGCTTTAACGACTGATAAAGTTTTTATTTCGCCTCCGGCAGAAACTTTTATAAGATATGTGCCTGAAGCCAATGAGGTCATATTTATTTTTTGAATATTGGTTCCTTTATTGCCCTGCAATTGTATTCTTTGAATTTCTTTTCCAGCTGCATCAGTAATGAAAATCGCAACGGGAGCAGCTTCAATTAAATCCAATGTAACATTTGCAACATCTTTTATTGGATTTGGATAGACAGCAATGCTAATTCCTTTTCCATCGAGTCTTACAGCTCTTATCTCTGAATAAATATATTTGCCATCTTTATCAAACTGCTTAATGCGATAGTAAATTACTCCGGATGATTTAAAGGAAGAAAGGTTGAAATTAGTAAAATCATAATTGTTACTGCCGCCATTTCCTTTTGGTGCTACGGAAGCAATTTTTATAAAATCAATACCATTAGCGCTTCTTTCAACTTCGTACCTGTCTGTTAATGAACTTTCATTTTCAACAGACCAGTTCAGTAAAGCGCTGTTATCTTTCTTAGTGGCAGTAAAACCGCTGAATCTTACAGGGACAGGTACATTAGTTAATGGAACCAAATGGTCATTTCCATTAGTATTATACCCGGGGCCATAAAGCTGGGGGCCGGCACCCGGATCAATCTGGTTACCAGCTCCATCCACTACACCAAATTGATAATTGCCCGATACCAAATTACTTGCCATGTCTAATTGAGAAATGGTAGCTGCAGGGCCAGATATTGTTATTTCAAAAATATCGTAACCATTGCCACCATTAGCAGATGTTGTATATGTGGCTGAAGGAACAGTTGCAGTATTGTGTACAAATTTTACATAAGTATAAGTGCCGTCATTAAAATCAGGTGTAAATCTCTGAATTGCTAAACCAGGAAAATTTGTTGTGTTACTTGTAATGTTAGTGACAGTAAATGACGGAGTGCCGGAGTTGGGATACCTGAATGCAAATTCCAAATAGCTGATAGCTGTCGTTAATGTTCCTGTAGGCTTAATTCTGAAAGTTAATATACTTGCAGAAGTAGATGGATTTTTAACCCAACTTCCCTGAAAGTATTGGGAAAAAGAAGAACCATAAAAAAATAAACTGGCGAGAAAGATGAATATATATTTTTTCATAACTAAAAGATTAATAAGTTGGTTGAGTAAGAGTATTGATGCTTGAACCCAGCGTATTGATAAGTTTTAAATAATCATTATTACTGGCATTTAAACCTGTCATTTTAACTGTTCTGTC
The DNA here is from genome assembly GCA_031384415.1 of Bacteroidota bacterium. Lineage (GTDB taxonomy): Bacteria > Bacteroidota > Bacteroidia > Chitinophagales > Chitinophagaceae > Ferruginibacter. The sequence goes on along the minus strand of JANNAM010000096.1, from coordinate 19,330 downwards.
CATATTTAAATCCTGTTTGGAATAAACATTCGGTAATTGGTTAATTGAAGAACCCAGCACATTTATCAGTTTTAAATAGTCATTGCTGTTAAAATTCAAACCTGTCATTTTTACTATAGCATCATCATTTGCATTACTTGAATATAGTCCAAACACACCCGCAGTTAAAGTTGCAACATAACTGCTGAATAAGTTTGCGGCATTTGTAGTCAGGTCAGTTACAGATGGTGCAGTTAAACTCAGTGATTGCACAGATGCTGTTCTTATTCCCAAATGGTTTCTATGCCGGATAGCAACATTATAAGTGGCCGCATCAACATTTTTAAAATACACGGGGCTTGTTCCATCAACATCAACAATGCTTCCATCTCTTAAAATTAATGCCGAACGGGTTTGTTGAACAACAGTTGGCGGGCCTGCATTGTCCCTTAATTCCAAAAACACCCAATCAACCACATTCTTATCAGGATTTGCCTGGTCACTTAATACAGTTGTGGTTGTAGCCTCTGCAGTAGTATTTGCAACATGTGCAAAACTTGGAGTGTAAGTGCCTGTCCTGTAAGGATCAGCCGTTGGAATAAGGTTTGAGGCTGGATAAACACCTACAGAATAAGCACCCGAATTTCTAAGTAAATCATTCATCTTAGCTGTTACTGTATTATACGAACCTTGTAAATATGCTTTAAAATTTGCCAATATAAATTTGTTCATCGCATAAAGTTCTCCTGATGCAGTGGTTACTGTTGCACCAGCAGTATTTAATGCTGCATCCTGGTTTCCGCCTGCTAAACTCCAGTTGGTTCCGTTCCAGAATATACCACGAAGGTCAGTTTCTGTACCAGTAACTCTTGTAGGATCAACATAAGTACCTACCGCACTTGAAGTTCCACCTGTTATACCAGTCTTACTGATTGGCCAGTAAACAGTCAAAAAAGATTCAGTACGTGGGTGCTTGTTAGCATCGGCAACACCCTTTGCCTGTACACCTATTGAAGCTGTTGAATATGTGCTGCCGGTATTTGTTATGGAAACAGGAGTATAATCAGTACCAGTTCCCACAGGCATTACTGAACCGCTAATATCACCTGTGACTTCTCTTCTTAAATAGCCTGTGCTATTGGTTTCAAAAAATTTGCTTGCCCCCATCCCGGATGGGTTAACACCAGCTAAAAGCGTAGCTGTATTAGTGCCAAGTAATATCTTACCATTTGTAAATAATACAGTAGTACTGAATTTAACATTGCCGGTTAGAGTGGCATTAGCAGTATTATCCATTTCCAGATTGGGAATACTAAAACCATTCATGTTGACATTCTGGTTGGCACTGCCTTTTAGAAGAAGCTTGCCCGGCCCCTGAATATCTACATTGCTTGTTACATCGCCCTGAACTGTAACTGTGGCACCCGACTGGATGGTAAAAGTGGCGTTGTCAATATACAATTGTGCCGAACTGTTTGCGGCAAACAACATTAACCCTGCAAGGGAAAATAGCTTGAGTAGTATTTTTTGTATCATGCAATGAGAGTTTTAATAGTATATGACCTTTTTTTCAGTGATTAAAAGTACTAAACGTAAAAAACACTTTTTTATGCTATTTAGTAAATGGTATCTTTCAGTTATTAATCGGTTTAGCACCTTGGTCAGATTGTAAATATAGAGCAATTTTTATTGACATGCAATACCACAAAAGGGGTATTTTTAGCTTTTACAGGTTTTTTTTTCACATATTTACCCCGGCTCGGTTCATAAACCCCAAATTTGATTTCAGCACATGGTTTTAGGCTTTTTAAAGATATTCATTTTAAAATGTAAAGGGTTTACACGAAATTTGCTCATCTTATTAAATTGTACTCATGGCTATAGATATAAAAGTTCCAACAATTGGAGAATCCATCAGCGAAGTGACATTGGTAAAATGGCTGAAAAAAGATGGTGACTGGGCCAACAGGGACGAAGTGATTGCTGAACTTGAAAGCGAAAAAGCAACTTTTGAAATTAATGCAGAGCAAGCCGGGGCAGTAAAAATTATTGCAAAAGAAGGCGATACTTTAAAGATTGGCGATATTGTTTGCAGCATAGATACTGATGCCGTTAAGCCGGAAACAGTTGCACAGCCCGAAGAGCAAAAACCGGTAATTTCAACTAAGCCAGCCGAAACAAATACCAGGCAAACACAAACGGATATAAAATCTACACCGGTTGCTGCGGCCATCATTGCAGATAAAAAAATAGACGTAAAGAAAGTTACACCCTCTGGCAGTAATGGAAAAATATTGAAACAAGATGTACTGGAAGCGCTCAATAACCCCGGCCGCAAACCAGGAGCAGCATTGTTTGACCGCAATGAGCGACCCGAAAAAATGAGCAACCTCCGCAAAACGGTAAGCCGCCGCCTGGTGGAAGCAAAAAATTCTACCGCAATGCTTACCACTTTTAATGAGGTGGATATGAGCCCAATTATGAACATCCGGACAAAGTATAAGGATAAGTTTAAAGAAACACACGGCGTTAACCTTGGCTTTATGAGCTTTTTTACCAAAGCCTGCTGCTTTGCCCTGCAGGAATGGCCTGCTGTTAATGCTTATATTGATGGCGAAAATATTCTTTATCACGACTACTGCGATATTTCAATTGCCGTAAGTGCACCCAAGGGTTTGGTGGTGCCGGTAATTCGCAATGCCGAAAGCTTAAGCATGGCCGAAATTGAAGCCAAAGTGGTTGAGCTGGCAGGCAAAGCAAAAGAAAGCAAACTTACCATTGAAGAAATGAGCGGCGGAACTTTCACCATCACTAATGGCGGTGTTTTTGGAAGTATGATGAGCACTCCGATCATCAACATTCCGCAAAGTGCCATTTTGGGCATGCATAAAATACAGGAAAGGCCGGTGGCCATTAACGGGCAAGTGGTAATAAAACCAATGATGTACCTGGCTTTAAGTTACGATCACCGCATTATTGATGGTAGAGAATCTGTAAGTTTTTTGGTGAGAGTAAAAGAATTGCTTGAAAACCCCGAGCTGCTGTTGTTTGGAAAAGACCCCGTAAAGTCGCTGTTAGAATTATAAATGAGAATTATTGATGCTATCCACGAAAAAAAACGGCAACAGCAAATTGCCAGCAGGTTAAAATTATACCTGAAAACATCTGCAAAAATTATTGAGGCTTACAAGGGCGACGAGCCTCTGGCCAATTATCTTAAAAAATTTTTTGCTGCTGATAAAAAATACGGCTCCCGTGACAGAAAATCCATTGCCTCACTTTGTTATTATTATTACCGGCTTGGCCAGGCCCTGAAAAATATTCCCGTTGAAGACAGGATTTTACTGGGCATTTTTTTATGTGAACAAACCAGTCATCCAGTGCTGGAATTATTAAAGCCTGAATGGAACAAAATAATTGATAAACCTGCGGATGAAAAAATTGCTGCTGCCGAAATTGAATTTAAAGCGACTGATATTTTTCCTTTTAAAAATGAGCTAAGCGAAGCAATTGAATTTTCTTCTTTTACTGAATCATTTTTAATTCAACCCGATTTGTATTTGCGGCTGCGCCAAAAAAGAAGGGATGGTATGATGCAGCGCCTGCAAAAAACTGGCTGGCCTTATGAAATGAAAACTGCAGACTGCATTGCATTACAAAATGGCTCAAAGACCGAAGAAGTTTTTGATTTGGATAACGATGCAGTAATTCAGGATTATAATTCGCAGCAGGTATTTAATTTTTTGCTGGATGAAAAAGTGCAGCAATCGCTGAAGCCATTTCGCAAATACGAATTAAATTTCAGGCATGCACAGGTCATTAAAGCCTGGGACTGCTGCGCCGCCAGCGGCGGCAAATCTATTTTGCTCTACGATTTGCTGAACCGTACTGTTAAGCCAACGGTGTCCGATATAAGGCTGCCCATTTTATTAAACCTTCACCAGCGGTTTAAAAAAGCCGGCATACGCTACTACGATTATTTTATTGGCGACCTGGAAAAAAATGAATTGCCCGAAATTGCCGACTCGCCTTTTCCCATTATTGTTTGCGATGCACCCTGCACCGGCAGCGGCACCTGGGGCCGAACGCCGGAGCAATTGTATTTTTTTACAAAAGAAACCATTGATGATTATAGCCGCCGGCAAAAATTAATTGCCGCCAATGCAATAGCGCATTTGGCCGAAGGCGGTTTGTTTTTTTACATTACCTGCTCGGTATTTAAAAAAGAAAACGAAGAAGTAGCTGAATTTATTCAGCAGGAATTTAAACTACAGTTGCAGCAGCAGCAATTATTAAAAGGCTACGATAAAAAAGCAGACAGCATGTTTGTGGCGGTGTTTAAAAAGTAGTGCTTTTATTGTTCTGCCCAATCCCAAATTACAATACTCCATTCTTCTCCATCGGGGGCAAAATATTTAAGTACTTCTGTAAACCCAATTCTTTTATGTGCATTTATTGAGCGATGGTTTTTTGTGGCAATTTCGGTAATGGCAAAATCGTATTTGTTTTTAAAATGCTGTTTGTAGGCTTCATAACAATTATCCAAAATTCCACGGCCACGAAAGCTTTTATCTACACAAACCTGGCCCACTACAATATAATTATATGCTGCAACGGGCTTACCATTCCATTTGGCTTTATCAAACATTTCAAACATGGGAATTAACACCGGGATGTCAAGCTTTGATTTCTCCGTCATGGCAAGCAGGTAAGCAATGACTGTATTATTTTCTCTGGCAATAATGTTTTGCTCAAAGCCATTCATCTTTTTTAAATCTTCAAGGCTGTGAGATACGGTTACAAAACCCTGGCTTTGTATTTCTTCGCTGGTTAAATTATTGGCCAGGTTTGATTGCTGCAGTTCTATTATTTCCAACAGGTCTTTATCAGATGCAGAAGTTGTGTAAGTAATCATAGCTGGAAAATTAGTAAGTAATATATAGATGGACAATTTCTTTTCAGCAAAGCATTTGTAATGTTCCTAAAAGTTATGCTGTACAAGTGAGTGACACAAGAATGATGACCAAAGCTATAAAGCCGGAGCAAAAAAAAATCTCCGCCCAAAAAAAGACGGAGATTTAAAATCGGTTAAAATATTTTTTACTGTGCCAGCGATATTCTTATCTGCACACCGGCTCTTGTGTTGGTAACCGGGGCGCTGGATGAAATATAAGGTTTTACAGTGCGGCGGTCGAAATACAATTTTACATTTACCCTGTTGCTCATAAAATAATCAATGCTTGGCGATAGTGTAATTTCTTTGCTGCCGCCGGTGGCAAAATTATTGTCCTGGTCAAGGCGGCTGTTGGCAGTTACATTGTCCCTCACTTTAAAATCGAAACGGAAATTGATTTCATTCTCTAATTTCTTGCCCGATGTATCGCCTTTCTTCAGCAGGAATTTTGGCCATTCAAGTCCGAAGGGCATTTCAAGTCCTTTCTTTCTGAAACCGGCGCCAACGCTGAATTCGGTGCTGCGTTGCTCACTCAACTGAAAGTCAACCAAACTTAAACTAAGGGTTCTTGATTTGGCGTATTCAAACTTAGCCTGCACCTGGTTGGTAAACATCATGTCAATACCAATCAGCGGACTAAACTGCTCCTGGATGGTTAAGTTTGGTACAAGATAAAAAGGAATATAGTTTTTAGAAGACGTATCAATAAAACTTGGATAACCATATCTTGAAACATCCTGGTAAAGCAATGCAGATGTAAAACCATTCATGCTCAGGTTGCTGGTGTAGCCATGGCTTAGGCTGAAGTTGGTAAATATTTTTTCAAGCCCTTTTACACGGCTGAGGCCATTGTAATCAATCTTCCAGTTGGGTTTAGGAATAATTGCCCTGAATGGATTTGACTTGATATTGGGATTGCTTTGTTTTATTAAACCAACTGTCAATGGATCCTGATCGGTGTAGGCTGCTATAAATGCTGGTATCAAGACATCAACAGAATATTTGCCATAACCAACACTGTAGCCATCGGCAGTGGTGGAACCGTTGGTATAAGGATTGAGTTTGCCTAAACGGGTTGATAAAACTTTACGGTTGGCCTGAAAGAGTTTAAATGTTTCTGAAACCTGGTTGGGGTCAAATTTGCCAAACAAAGTTTTGTAAGAAATATAGGTTACATCAAAGCCGCCGCCAGCATAAGGGTTCAGGTGCTGAAACTTCCTGTTGGTGCCGCCGCTGGTGTCAACAAACTTAAAAGTTTCTGTAAAGTTTTTGCTGAATGTTTTGCTCAGGTTGATGGTAATATTTAAGTCTCTGATGGGCTCCAGCGTTGCACTCATGGTAAGCCGCTGGTCGTAATTCTGCATAAACAGCGAATTAAAATTCGTGTCTTTTGTAATAAGCCCTTTGGCTGCTTTTGTATTTATCCAGTTGCTGTCGGGTTGGCGGCCTAAGATAAAATCGGTGCCCGGTGCCATGCTTTTCCAGTTTTGGCCAACATATTTTGTACTGTCGGTGTAGCCCGGCAACCTTGTGTTGCTGTTGTTAGATAAAGAAATGTTTGCCTGCTTTACGCTGGTAAGCAATTTAAGAAAGCCCCTGCCCACACCATGTACATAAGGCATTGCAGTTTGGTCTACTGTACGTTTTTTCTTCAACACTTTTTTACCGCTTTTAAGCGTTACAGAATCTTTTGTGATGGTTACCCTGCTTTTCCATCTTTCTTTATCGGCTTTGTTGGGTGTTTGCTCAAGGCTGCGTAGATATTTACTTTTTTGATACAGCCTGGTAAAATCCATTTGCAGCGTTCCTTCTTCCTGCTGGCCGTTTTCAATAATATTTCCCAGTTCTACCGCAAGGCGGCTGGCGCCAATCCATTTGTAGGTTGCCTGGTATTTTACATTTGCCGTCATCCAGTCTATTAAAGGAAACTTTGTTGTTGGCAATGTGTAAGAAAAATTAGCCGTCTGGTTATACAAAGTATTTCTTCCGCCTTTGAATAAATTTTTCCAAACGGTGTCTTTCTTTTCTTTTGTATCTATCCTGCCAAATGGTTCATCAATTCTGGAATTGTTAACTGCCGTAAAATCGAAGTTGACAGACCTGGTGAGTGCCCAGCGCATGATATAGTCACGCTGAAAAGTAAAATACTTATCATAGGTTTCCGGAATGGCATATTTTGAAACGCCTACACTGCGGGGGCGGATGGCGCCAAACTGCCTTTGAATATCGGCACGGAAACTTAACTGCGATGGTATAAAATTGATATTGGCATCTTTAATTAAATCGAACCAGTGTGTTTTGGTTTTCTTAAATATTTTTTTAAATGGCTCAATATATTTTGGCTGTGGTGCAAAATTGTATCCCAGTCCCCCACGGTGCCTTGTTACTTCGTTGTTTTCAATTAAGGGGTTGTGTGTTTTGGTTTGAATGTAGGAGTAGCTGAGATCAACATTGGAGATGTCGTAAATTTTTGGTTTGCCTTTGCCTGTTTTGTTTTTATGTACGTTGGTAAAGTTGATGGTTTTGGTAGAGGTAAAATCTATGGCATCGTTCTTCACCGAATCTTTGTTGGATGTTGTTTTTAATTTATCATTCAGTTTTATATCCTTGTCATAGGGGTCGTATTCGGGCCGGCTTATCGATTGTGTGTAGCCTGCATAAAAAGGAATGGAGATGCCTGCTTTTTTTGGAAGCAGTTTGCCCAGTTCTAAATTTGCAGCAATATCAAACTGTAAAAAATTATCCCTGAACCTGTCATTCACCCTTTGCTCCAATGTACCAAAACCTTTAGTGTGTGCATTGGCCGAAAGTGATACAGTTCCCAAATCTGCCAGGTTCATATCAACCCTTGCAAGGGCAGCCCAGCCGCCGGTTTCATCTACTGATGACAACCGAAGTTCATTTACCCAAACTTCGGCACAGGCATTATTGGCATTGGTGTTTTCAACGCCAATTAAAATTCCGGTTACTTCGGCAAGGTTGGGATTGCCCAATACTGAATAAGTTTGGCCGCTGGCCTGCAGTTGCCTGAAAATTTGAGTGACATTACCGATAGAAAGGTTTCTCTTTTCTTTTATCTTAACCAGTGTTTGCAAATCCAGGTCAAGCGAATTGAGGGGGTTCCATAAACTGTCGTTGTAAGCATTTGAATTGCTGCCAAGTGTGGTGGCTGCATTTAAATCTGTAAGGTAAAGCGGTATCCTTATTTCGTAATAATTATTTACAAAATCATTCCCCAGCCTTACTACTGCTGTAAGGTCCTTGTTATTTAAATTGGTAAGTTTTGTTTTTTCGGCATGAATGTACATGGAAAGTTTGCGAAACTGGCGAAGGTCTCTTGCAGCATAAGTTTGAAAAACACCTCTTGCATCTCCTTTTACTAAGTTGCAAAGCTGCAGGCTCATGCTTTGTTCGTTTTGCAAAAGGTTAAGCCCGTTGTTGCTTAAAGTTTGCACTCTTTGAATATCACGTGGTGTACGGTAAGGCAATGGGGAGCGCTGGTCGTTTTCTTCGATGTTTACAGCGCCTACATTAAATGTGGAAGCACTTGTAATGGGGTTGTAATTATTGGTAGAGTCAATTTTGTATTTAAAGGTTCTCCAAATATTCCTGCTCAGTTGCAGCAAACCAAAACGCATGGTAACACTATCGGTAAAGCCGGTTAAAAACATCCGCATAAAACGGATTGATTTAAAATCGGGGATATTACCAATCTTCCTGTCGTAAGCGCCAATAGGAATGCGAAACTGGTACCAGATTTCGCTGCGGCCCTGCCCATTTGCAAGATTAACACTTACCGCTTTTTTGTCAACAATAAAATTTGTTCCTATCTGCATTTCGGGTGCAGTGGATGGTTTTATGTCAACTATGTACTGAAAATATTCTTCCGTTTCATTCATGGTATTATCCCTGTTCAAATCTTCGGCATCGGGATATAATGTAGCAGCCGATGAAAACTCGGCGCCTGTTGTAGCCACAGGCGAATTGCTTTGTGTGTTATTGTAATTTTTATAACGTTTTAAAATGCCGTCGTTTGCCGTAAAAGCAGCATCCCTGTAATGTATATAATCATCGGCCGAGGGATCGGCTTTAATTTTTGCAAATACCGCAGGGCTTACCAATGGTTGAATGGCATTAAGATAAGCCTGCCTTTTCACTACCTCCGAATCATCGTTCAATCCATCGAAACCAACATCCTGGTATTGCCTGTCATCGGGGTTATTGCTGAATGCATTGGTAACCTGAATTGGATTGCGTGGTACTTTGGCCCAGTTGGTGGTATCCACCGGTGCAGGCGCTGTGGGTGTTGGCAAACCGTTTTCATAAAAACGCCTTCCGTCTTTTAAAATATCCTCTGAAATATTACCCAGGTTAAAATACAATTTACCACCTGTTGATGACTGGCTTGTAATAAAGGGATCCTGCATCCAGAATTCAATAAACTCAATATTGCCCGTTTCAAAATCCGGCTGGTCAATAGCCCTCATTAAACCACCCCATCGTTTGGCAGGGTTTAATAACCTTCCGTTAGCATCCACACTTCCCAAAGCAGCATCATAATTATAAGGGCCTTTATCTTTTGGATAATAAGTAAGGTCAAATGTTTGCAATTGGCTTTCGCCATAACCCGTTGTTTTTTGCGGAAAAATTTCTTTCTGGTAAATCTGTCTTACCCTTGGGTCGCTCAGTTCTGCAGCATTGTTTGCCAGCGGATTGTTAGGGCCTTTATATTGCTGCAGGGTTGGTTCAATCTGGTACCAGGCAATCCTTGCTCTGTTTGTTCCCGAAACAATATCATTGTTAACTGTTGCTTCAGGAAATAAGATGTTACCCAGTTTATCGGTTGCTTTTACAGGCACCGAAGCCAGCGCCCAGCTTATTGGCGGAAAACGTAAATCAATGCCCGATTTGCTTCCTTCAAAATCATCTAAGTAAATCAATCCTTTTGAGCCTTTGCCAATTTGCGGAGCATGGCCGGGGTCTAAATAAGCAGCTTCGCCATACATAGTAATATTTGACGGTGCGGTGGTTTGATAAAAAGGAAGTTTGTCTAATAATTGGGTAATACGGGGCATTTGTTTTTTATAGTTCACATCCAGGCCATACATAGCATTACGGATGGGTTCGTTGGTGCCGCCGGTGTTGCTGTTGTCATAACTTACTTTGGTAAAAAAAGGTCTTTCACTCAGGCGTACAACTGTGCCCCCAAAAGACAATTGGGTTTTGGGGGTATTCTTTGCCTGGTAATCGAATCGTAAACCAAGGTAACTTCTTTGCTGAATGCCAAAGGAGGCATTATTTTCAAAATTTACCTGCACCGGCAAGCCTGCATTGATGATGGCGCCGTTGATAATTTTTATTGTACCTAAATCATAATTGATTTCATAATCCAGGCCTTCCTGCAACTGCCTGCCGCCTGCGGTAACTGAAACTGAGCCTTTGGGAATGTTGTAACCAATGCTTATGTCAGACGAACCAGAAGTTTTTGCAGAGCCTTTCAATACAAACCGGTTAAGGTTTGGATATTGCTGCGCCACCGCTTTTATAGAATCGTACAAAGCATAATAAAAAGTATCTTTTGCGGTAGCCGGCGGGCTTGGGTTATATACCTGCACCGCAAGGTCCCGGCCGAAAGGTTCCAAAACGGGGAAAACAATACGGCTGAATTCGGGTATCACCGTCCAGCCCGGCACAAAGTCAAATACACCATCGGGCTGCGGATCAAGCTGGTTATTTAACCTGTCTAAATTGATTAATGAAATGATGGGAAGGCCCTGGTTTTTGTTTCCAAAGGGAACATATCGTTTCCAGCCAAGGCCTGGTTCCTGGTACAAAACATCTAATTTAAAATCCTGCGGAGTTAAAGTTCCGTATCCAACAGCATACACATTTTTCATCATCAATCCCCAAACCGGCAGGCTCGTTCTTTGCGATGTTGCTTTTAATAATTTTAAGAACAATATTTTCTGATTAGCCGAAGCGCTGTCTGGCGGAAGGTCCTGCGAAAATTCACCCACCTGGTAAATTTTTCCGTTGTAAGAATATTGATAAGCTACTGCCATTACTTCATCTGTCTGCAATGGCTGGCTCAGCGAAATAAAACCTGCCTGCCTGTTAAAAATATATTGGGTTGAATCTAACTTACGGGCAAATGTTTTTTCAAACTGCTCTACCGGCCGGTAACCGGCATTTACCAGGTTATTAAAAACTAAAGAAGGGTTGCGGTTATTTGGGTTTGAGATAATGCTGCTGTAAACATTGTTGGCATTGTTAAACGGTATGTTAGGATTAACCGGGTTTACAACACCGGGCTGGTTTTCGCCCAGATCCATTAAGCCAACCACATCTCTTGTATCGGTGGTGGTTCCGTTGCGGTTGGTAACCCAAACTTCCAGCCTTAAAATTTGCACTGGTGTGGTTACAGCAGGTAAATTTTTCATCACCTTATTGTAGTTGCTGCGAAAATATTGTGCTAATAAAAAGTGCCTGTTTTCTTCATATTCATCGGCTTTTAATTCAAATTGCTGTGCAGCGCTGCCACCCTGCAGGTTGGCTGTTTGCCTCTGCGATTTTTGGTTGGCTAAAACAGTTGTGATGAATAATTTACCAAACTGAAGTTGTGTTTTTATACCAAATAATTGCTGTGCGCCGGGTATTAAAGTGCTTCTTGATGGGAAGGAAGTGGTGCCTGCTTCAAAGCGCTTTATAATTTCATCGCCTTCGCCTGTGTAATCTAATTTCAACTGATTGTCAAAATCAAAATTGGCAAGGGTGTTATAGTTAATGGGAAATTTCAGTTTGTCGCCAATGTTGGCATTCACATTCACCTGTGCATTCATGTCAAAATCGAAACCGCCGTTTTTTCTTGCCCTTTCCGGCAAGGTTGGGTTTTTTATGTTTTGTCCCTGGTAGCCTGCGGTGATGTCAACATTTCCTTGTGGGGTGATATTTATTTTGCCATTGCCAAACAAGCGGTTAAATAAATTATCGTACAAGTTTAGTTTTGGCCTTGTGCCTACTTTTCTGTTCAGTATGCTTAATGTGTTTGCTCTTTTTTTAAAATATTCAATTTCAGCCTGTCGGCCCCTTAGTTTCCAGAATTCGTCAAAAGTGTAAGTGTTGGGGCTGCGATAATACCGGTTGCCTATTTTTTCATAAATGGTATATAGTCTTGTTTTTGGGTCATACACTACCGAGTCCTTCATATTGGAAGGATTTTTAAAATCGTAAGCACTTCGGTTGCTTCCAACAGAGCCGCCACGATTGTCACGAATGGTGTTGGGCGTAGTATCAGCCGACGGCGGCGGTAAAAAATAATTACGTAAAGATTGTGATTGGGCGGTAGCGGAATGGGCAGAAAGTATAGATAAAACAATTATCAATACAGCATGGCACACCAGTCTTGGAAATTTTCTAATAAGCAACATCCTGGATTCGATTAACGTAGAGTTCTGATCAAATGGCTTTTAATACTTTTTTAATTAAATCTTCTAATTGTAAAGTTTGTGGTTCTGCCAGGATAATTTTTTGGATGTTTTGTTCTGCCTGTTGCCTGGATATTCCAAGAGCTGTCAGTGCATTCAACGCATCTTGTTCCAGATTATTGCCCGCAGGAGATGAAAAATTTACATCGGCAGCATGTTTTCCCATCTTATCCCTAAGCTCAAGCACTAATCTTTCTGCTGTCTTTTTTCCTATTCCTTTGACGCTTTCAAGCAGCTTTATGTTGCCCTGCACAATTGCCCTGCTCACTTCTTCTGGTTTTAAGGAAGACAACATCATTCGTGCAGTAGCTGCTCCAACACCCGAAACACCAATAAGCAGCACAAACATTTCCTTCTCACTTTTTTCAAAAAAACCGTACAAAGTATGTGCATCTTCTTTTATCTGCAGGTAAGTAAACAGTTTTCCCTGCTCCAGGTGCTGAATCTGCGAAAAAGTATTAAGGCTGATGTTAACTTCGTATCCAACGCCGTTAACATCCACATTAACCTGTGCTGCATTTTTATGAGTAAACCTGCCTTGCAAATAAGCGTACATAATCAATTACCTGTCAGTAGCGAAAATAGGTATTATTTGCCACCTGAGTGCTGAAAAATAATGGTATTGATTTTTATGTATTTTTACCTGCCATAAAAATTATTTACCTGCCTAAATAAACATTGAATTAAATGCAAAAAACTACTGCTGCCATTACCGCTGTTGGCGGATATGTACCCGAATACCGCCTTACCAATAAAGAACTGGAAACTATGGTGGATACCAACGATGAATGGATAAAATCAAGAACGGGCGTTGAAGAAAGAAGAATATTAAAAGGCGAAGGGCTTGGCAGCAGCGACCTTGCTGTGCCAGCTGTTTTGGAATTATGCAAAAAGCGTGGTATTGAACCCGGCGAAATTGAATGTATTATTTGCGCCACTGTAACTCCTGATATGGTTTTTCCTGCAACAGCAAATATTATTGCCGATAAAGCAGGGGCATCAAATGCTTTTAGTTTTGATATCAACGCTGCATGCTCAGGTTTTTTGTATGCGCTTACTACAGCGGCTTCTTTTATAGAAAGTGGCCGTTATAAAAAAGTGGTAGTGGTGGGTGCCGATAAAATGAGCAGCATCATTGACTATAGCGACAGAGCCACTTGTATCATTTTTGGTGATGGAGCCGGGGCTGTATTGCTGGAACCTAATGAAGAAGGTAATGGAGTTTTAGACAGTATTTTAAGAAGTGACGGCAGCGGCCGGGCTTATCTGCACATGAAGGCTGGCGGTTCTGCAAAGCCTGCAAGCGTTGAAACCGTTTTGGCGAAAGAACATTATGTGTACCAGGAAGGTCAGGCGGTTTTTAAATTTGCTGTAAAAGGTATGGCCGATGTGAGTTATGAATTAATGCAGCGAAATAATTTAACTGCCGATGATATTGCATGGCTGGTGCCGCACCAGGCCAACTTACGCATTATTGATGCTACCGCCAACAGGATGAGTTTGCCCAAAGAAAAAGTGATGATTAACATCCAAAAGTATGGCAACACAACTGCCGGCACTTTACCGCTTTGCCTCTGGGACTGGGAAAAACAACTGAAAAAAGGCGACAATATTATACTGGCGGCTTTTGGCGGTGGTTTTACATGGGGCGCCACCTGGTTAAAGTGGGCTTATTAATATTTTCGGATTATTCAAATAAAAAAGAGCCCTTTTAAAAAGAGCTCTTTATAAAAAATTGGATGTTTTAATTGCTTACCAACGTCCACCGCCGCCACCGCCACGGTTGTTAGAATAGCCGCCACGGCTTCCGCCGCCACCGCCAGTTCTTTCTTCTCTTTCTTTAGCTACAGAAACAGACATTGCTCTTCCTTCAACTTCTTTGTTGTTAAGGCCCTGCATTGCTGCTTTTCCTTCATCTTCTGAAGTCATTTCTACAAAACCAAAACCACGAGACCTTCCGGTTTCCCTGTCTGTAATTACTTTAGCTGATGAAACTGTACCAAACTTTGAGAAAAGATCCTGCAGTTCTGCATCGTTGGTGTTAAAACTTAAATTTGAAACATAAATGTTCATGATAAAAAAAATTAAAAATTAAATAAATTAAATACCTGTGAAATAAGGTAGAAAGCAAACTAAAAGACGGGAAAACTATTACGGTGAGAAGAGATGTAAAAATTGAAACTGTCTGTGTTGTGAGCTATTTGCGATAAAACACAGTGCAAACATAAACTAATAAAGCCAAAACAGCGTTTTTATTTTTTTTAGAAGGATACTATTGCTAAAACCATGCGGCAATCTTTATTAGTTTATGGTTGCCCTGTGCTTTTAACGGGCATCTTTATATTATCTATATTTGTATAACAGAATAATAAACCATGAAAAAAATATTTTTACTTTTTTTAATCATCACTTGTTTTTCAAATAGTAGTTTTTCGCAGTCAAGATATATTGTTCGTTTTAAAGACAAAGGAACTAACCCTTTTTCATTAAGCAACCCATCGGCAAATCTTACCAACCGTGCCATTCAGCGCAGAACAAGATATAGTATTGTAATAGATTCAACAGACCTGCCAGTAACACCACGGTATGTTGACAGCATCCGCCTTGCAGGTGCAGTAGCCATTTTAAATACGTCCAAATGGCTTAACCAGGTGGCCATTCAAACCAGTGATGCAGCAGCACTGATAAAAATAAATTCCTTTCCTTTTGTAGCAGGCACATCTGCTGCAGGCAATACTTTTATTCAGCCGGTTAATAAATTATTGAATCCACCTTATATACCTGAACCCGCCACGCCACAAACACCACAGGGTTTAAATGATTTTTATAATTACGGGCAATCCTACGGCCAGGTACATATTCACAACGGCGAGTTTTTACACAACCATGGTTTCAGGGGCGAAGGCATGCAGATGACAATTTTAGACGCCGGTTTTTTTCATTACCTAAGCCTGCCCACATTTGACAGTGTAAGAAACAACGGGCAAATTCTGGGTACATGGGATTTTGTTGACCGTAATGCCAGTGTGGATGAAGACCACCAGCACGGAATGAATTGTTTTAGCACCATTTCGGCAAACATGCCCGGTGTTTTTGTGGGCCAGGCACCCAAAGCTTCTTATTATTTATACAGAACAGAAGATGCGGCTACCGAAAATCCTGTGGAAGAACAAAACTGGGCCGCAGGTGCCGAAAGGGCCGATAGCCTTGGCGTTGATGTTTTTACTACTTCATTGGGATATACAACTTTTGACAACCCTGTTTATAATCATACTTATGCCGATATGAACGGCAACACAACCATTATTGCTAAAGCATCTGACATGGCTGCAAAAAAAGGAATATTGGTACTTGCATCTGCTGGTAATGATGGCAACGGCGGCTGGCATTTTATTGGCACACCTGCCGATGCAGACAGTATCATAGCAGTTGGAGCTGTAAGTGTAACGGGGGCAGTGGCCGGCTTCAGCAGCTACGGGCCCAGCAGCGACGGACAAATAAAACCTTCTGTTGCTGCAGTTGGTGCCGGGGCGGTTATCGCCAATCCTTCCAATGGCCAGCCAACTTTTGGTAACGGCACTTCATTTTCCTGCCCCAATATGGCGGGTATAGCAACTTGCTTATGGCAGGCCTTTCCCGAAGTAAATAATATGAGTATTATTGATGTGCTTCAAAAATCTGCTTCAAAGGCATTAAGCCCCGATGACAGGGTTGGTTATGGAATACCTGATATGAAAAAGGCTTTTGTGTTGCTTGAGAAAAAATTATATACACAACAGGCTGCCATAAATAATTGTAAAACTGTTTTACAATGGGCTGCAAAAACAGATACGGGCATAACTTTTATTGTAGAAAGAAAGCTGGCTTCGGGTGTTAATTATGCTGTTATAAATACCCAGGTGGGAACAGGAAGTTTTGCATTGCGGAATTTTAGTTATACAGATGATTTGGCCTCGGTAGCGTTAGGATCAATTAAATACCGTATTTCAATGAAGGTATCTGCCGATACGACCTTTTATCTCGATTCTGTTACAGTTAATTATTCTCAAACCTGTAATGTTACAGTAGTTGAAAAAATTACCATTAGCCCCAACCCGGTTAGCGATAAATTAACAGTTAAGATTGTAAAAAATAATGCGGCTAAAGTTTCTATTGTTGTTCACACAGCATCGGGACAAAAAATTTATACAGTTATAAACCAGCAGGCAGCCGGCACCCAAACTTATACTATACCAATGAAAGAGATGAGCCGTGGGGCCTATTTTGTATCGGTATTTATTGATGATAAAAAAGAAATAACAAAGAAAATACTGAGACAGTAAAATTTTAATTGCTGAAATATTTTTTTAGCCAAGTTTATACAACAATTTTTTCACCAGCCGTTTATTAATTGCAATAGAAAGCATCAGTAAAATGATGGCTGTTGCTATTACCGTCCAGTGAATAAATGGAGACAATCCTTCATTGTCTTTCATAGCAATATGCTGAAAGCCCCAATGAAGCAAGCCTGTAAATATTACCGCAGTAATAATGATGATGCAATAAACCGGAATCCATTTTTTGGAAACAGTTTTACTTAACCATTCAGGTGAATAACCAAGCGTCAGCAGCAATTGTAAATTTTCTTTGCTTCTGGCAATCATCAGTTGCAGGTAAAAAGAAAACAACATCATTGCCAGTAAAATAACCAGCACTGCAAAGGCAGCAAGGCCGGTTACAATTACCTGTAAAATGGTTTTAATTCTGCCAAATTTTGTTTTATCCTTGTTGATGTGATAATTTTTTTGCTGCAGATAATTAAGCAGGTCAGGATTGTTGGCATCTTTTGTTTTCAGAAAAATTCTTGATGCCGGGATGTTTTCTATTCCTTCTAAATCTTTATTGAGTTTTTCTAAAAAATTTTCCGGCACCAAAATGCTGTTTACCCTTTCACTGAAAGCAACAATATGGGCTTTAAATATTTTTTCATCTTTTTGATTATAGCAGCGGAGAAAAATATTTACTGAGGTGGCAGTTTTTTCCGACAGTTGCGGTAAATCCCAGCTTGGTGCAAACACATTGTACATCTCTAAAAAATCGGAAGAAAAAATAATGGGCACATCTGTTTGCCCTTCTTTCCATAAAAAATTTGGCGGCACAGTATCAATAAAACTTTTATTAATGGCTTCAATAAAAACTTCGGTGCTGAATGGAATGAGCTCGCCGGCACCGGCTGCTACTTTAAAAGCATTTGCTTTAAGCGGTGCTGCGTCTTTTATAAATTTTTGTGATTGCAGTTCTTTTAAATCTGCATCTGTAAACCTGTTGTCCCTACCCATGTTTTGGTTGGTAATGGTTTTGGTAACAGAGATATAATCGTAGCCATCTTTTTTTGGATTTTTATTTTTCAGCAACTGGTTAATGTTGATGTACATCTGCACAGAACTCAGCAACAACAACACACCAATGCCCAGCCCGATATAACTAAACCACCGGGAAGCCCTGCTTTTATCAGTTACTAAAAATGGGGCAATATGCTTAAAAGACAAACTCACTAATCAGAGGTTATAAGTTTTATCCGATTTATAAAATTCTATTGCTTTTAAGTCTGCTAAAATGATGGAAGCATTTCTTGCAGCGGCTTCTTCTTCCATCAGTTCCATTGCTTTTTTTCGGTTGTTATCATCCAAATGGCTGAAAGGTTCATCTAATAATAAAAAATCAAAAGACTGTTGTAATGAACGAATGATGGCTATGCGTTGCTGCTCGCCATAGCTGCAGGTTTTGCAAAGTTTGTTCAGTTTGTTTTTTATGCCAAGCCTTTCGGCCATGGCTTCTATTTTGCTTTCGCTGTGATAAGGAGAAAGCAAACGTTTTATTTCTATATTCTGAAAAACTGTTTGTTCGGCAAACAGGCGCAGGTCCTGAAAAACAATGCTGATTTTTCTTTGGCGCCAAAAAGAAAAATTTTCAGCATCAAAGCCCCTGATGTTTTTATCATCGTACAAAATGTTGCCATCAAAATCATTTCTTAAACCATATAAAAAATGAATAAGAGAAGTTTTGCCGCTGCCGCTTGGTGCAACTATCTGTATGTTTTCGCCCTGGTTAAATACAATGCTGCTGTTCCAGGTTTGTGAGGCTGAAATTTTTTCTGCTTCAATGAATGTGGGAGCAACTTTTTGCAGTTGTATTTGCATGTATATAGTATGGCGATGTGTAAACCTGATTTTTATTTCTTCTTTTTAGTTACTTTTTTTTGTACCGGCCCTTTTACATTTTCGGTTTTTATTTTTTCAATAACAGCCTTCATTTCTTCTTTGCTCTTTCTGTCTTCTTCCATTTTTATTTCAAAAAGAAAACCTGCATACTGGTTTAGTTGTTTAATGCTGTTAGTTGATTTATCCATCATGTTAAGTTCAACGTGAGATGAAAAACCGCCATCATCATATTTGCCGCCCCACATATAAACATCGTTCCAGAGTTTTACCGAAGCGCCATAAATTTTTTGTCCCGCCGAATCTGATTTCATTTCTGATTCGGCAGCTTTTAAAATATCCTGCAGGTTAATGTAGATACCCATTGGGTTTCCTTTCAGCTTATTAAAAAATTCAAAGCTGTTGTTGCCTCCTTTTAAATATGCTGCTACGGTTTCTTTTTTGTTACCAAACGCTGCATATTTGCCATTGTCTTCCGAAAACATTTTTTCTTTTATAACAGAATCTGTAGATCTGTCTCCCATTTTAGCAAACATTTTTTTTACTGCTTTTGTTAGCTGACGGTAGGCTTCTTTGTCATCAATTGATGTGGCTACCAAAATATTTGCATCAGGCATCCGGGATGAATACATTCCACGTGAGGTATCGGCTTTCATATTTATGGCAGACACTGCTACAATAAAATCACCTTTGGTGGCTTTGGTAATGTCTTCCAG
>JANNAM010000081.1:0-10890 GCA_031384415.1 Bacteroidota bacterium | reverse complement strand
ATTCAATTAAACTGAATAATGCAAATGATATTCTTCAGGTTAATGCAGTCAATTTTGTATCAAAGGAATTTCTGATAAAAGATATGTCAAATTATAATATTGCCCTATCTAAAACTCAATTTCCTGTGGCTAAAACTGTTTTAACAGTTACTTGTTACTGCAGAAATAACAGAGTTAATCGTTCCCCTTTAATCATGTCTAAATTAATCGGTAAAATAATCAGTGAAGAAGGATTCCCAATCCCTTTCGCAAGCATAAAAATCAAAAATCTCAACCAAGGTGTTAGCGCAGATTCATCTGGCAAGTTTTCTCTTTCTGTAAAAGATACAAACTCAATTCTGGAAATCTCAGCTATGGGATATGAAAGCAAAGAATTAAAAGTAAGCGAAAATAAATTAGAGCAAATCATTACACTCCAAAGGCGAATTCAAAAAATGGGAGAGGTTGTTATCACTTCTTATCCTGTTATGGGCGCCATCCGCCGTTGTACCACTGGTACTACTGTAGTAACACAAAAGGAAACAAAAACAATTGCTGATACAGTAAAAGAAATCATCAACAAATTAACAGGCACTGGCAAAATCTACCCCAACCCAGTCCAGGCTGGACAGCCCTTCACCCTTTCCTTAAAACTAAAACAAACCGGCAATTACTCTTTGCAAATAACAGATGCCGCTGGCAAAATGCTTTTGCAAAAACAATTTGCGGCCCTTGCCAAACAAGTAACCGAAACAATACCAACCGACAGCAGGTGGAGCAGCGGCATTTATTATATCCGGTTTTTTAACCAAACAAATAATCTGATAAGCACAAACAGTTTTATACTACGATAGTGATGGTTGTTATAACCGCCGGCCCAGATTAGCTGCCTTATAATTTTAATAAAAAATAGGAGCATCTGGCCGGTTTTTTTTGCAGGTGTCAGGACGGTTACAAACCGTCAGACACCTTTCTGTTTTAAAACCGTCTTGACGCCTACTGAAATGCCGGATGAAACTGTTGCAAGGTATTTCTCAAAAACTCCCTGTCTAAATGAGTATAAATTTCTGTTGTGGTAATGCTCTCATGCCCCAGCATTTCCTGCACAGCTCTCAGGTCGGCGCCGCCTTCCACCAAATGCGTTGCAAACGAATGACGGAATGAATGCGGCGAAATATTTTTTGTTATGCCCGCCTTCCTGCACAATTCTTTAATGATAAAAAAAATCATCACCCTGCTAAGTTTACTGCCACGCCGGTTCAGGAATAAAATATCTTCCTGCCCCGGTTTAATGGGTATATGAACTCTTATATCGTTGCGGTAAATGCCAATGTATTTTATTGCATCGCTGCCAATAGGAACTAATCTTTCTTTATCGCCCTTGCCAATTACCCTTACAAAACCAACATCTAAGTAAAGGCAGCTTATTTTTAGATTCACCAGTTCACTCACTCTCAGTCCGCAACTGTACATCGTTTCAAGTATGGCTTTGTTACGGCCACCTTCGGGCTTGCTTAAATCTATCTGTGCAATAATTTTTTCTATTTCTTCAAATGCCAGCACATCGGGTAATTTTCTTTTCGATTTTGGCGCTTCCAGCAAAGCAGTTGGGTCGGTGGTTGTAATCTGTTCCTGCAAACAGTATTTATAAAAACTTCTCAGTCCCGAAATTATTCTTGCCTGCGATGCAGATGTCATGCCCAGCTCATTGATCCATTTCACAAATTTTTCCAAATCCTTCAACCGAATTTGTTCCGGTGTTTTACTTTCATTGGCCGCCAGCAAATATTCAGTTAGCTTATCAATGTCCCTTAAATATGCTTCCACAGAATTACCGGCCAGCGATTTTTCCAACTGCAGCCATGCTTTAAATCCTTTTTTATATGCTTCCCACATTTTACCCTTTAAGAAATTGTGTGTTATTTATTTTGTTACCAGCATTTTTACAAAGCCAAACTTCACAGGCGTCGCACTCTTGTACAGTAAAACATTATTCAGCATTAAAGCCCCTTATCTCAACCCCATGATTGCATTAACTGAATAATACACTATTTTCGCTGCTTAAAATTCGGTAATAGTTAGCAATAAAAAATCATGCAGCCAGTAAATCTCCGTTCCTTCAAACAATTAGTGCGTTACAATAAAAGAAGACTCCGCAGGTTTCTTACCAAGATAGAAAATAAACCACCCAAAGGTTACGATGTATTAACCATTAAGGTTGAAAAAGAAGTGTGGAAGGAAACCGACTGCCTTAGCTGTGCCAACTGCTGCAAAACAATGACACCAACTTTTACCGCCGCCGACCTTAAGCGTATATCGAAACACTTTGGCCAAACACCCGATGCATTTAAAAAGCAATGGCTTTATAAAGACAGGGGAGGAGACTGGATGAACACAAAGCAGCCCTGCCAGTTTTTAAATTTAAACGACAACAAGTGCAGCATCTATGCCATCCGGCCGGCCGATTGCTCCAGCTTTCCGCATTTATCCAAAACAAAGCTGAAAGATTATGCCCATGTACACAAACAAAATATTGAATACTGCCCCGCCACTTACAAAATGGTAGTGAAAATGCAGGAATTGATAAACTGATTCATTCTCTTACATAAAAAAAGTCCCGGCTTCATCACCGGGACTTTTTTTATGCTGTATTACAACAGTAATTATTCTTTAATGAACTTCTCTGTCAACACCGTTTCAGCATCTGTAATCCTTAAGATGTATTCGCCTGCTGCCAGTTTTGCAACAGAAACATACACAGGTTTTGTTACAGTTGTTTTACTGTTATAAACCAACCTTCCTGCTGCATCAATAATTTCCACTCCAATGCTTTTTGATTCGCCACTGTAGTCAATCACTAATTTATCTTTAACAGGGTTGGGGTAAACAATTATGCTGCTTCCTTTTTCAGTAACAGTTATCAAAACTATTCCTGATAATTGTGTCCTTCCGTTTAAGTCAACTGTTTTCAGCCTGTAAAAATTGTTTCCTTTCACATAATCCCTGTGTAAATAACTGTACGATAAATTTCCACCGGTATATGTTCTTGCATCCACCGTTCCTACTGCTGCAAAATTTACACCATCAGTTGAAAACTGCAGTTCATAGTGCTTCACATTAATCTGGTTGGTAACTTCCCAATACAATTTATTGCCCTGGGTCTTCAGGTGTTCGCCCCTGAAGTCAATCAAAGTAACCGGCACAGGAACAGCCTGTGGTTTACCTACTGTAAATCCGGAGAAACCACTGGATGCAAATGTGTATTGATAAGACAAGCCATCACTACCAAATGCGGCTGTTACAGGAGTATTAACACTATAAACAAAAGTTGCCTGGTTAACCGGGTTCACATCACTTATTGCATTATTGCCATTTACTTTCACTAATTTAATTCCCGTTCTGGATTGCCCGGTGGCTGCTTCCCATCCTGCAATTTCGGCTTCGGTGTAATAAACAGTTATTGTGTAAGAAGCCGAAGTGTTATTAAACTGCGGTGTAATTTTAAAAGTTTTGCTGGCACAATATTCACCGGGGGTACTTGCGTTAAATGCAACAGCACCGGTGCCTGCCCTGTCAATTTCCACTTTGGTACATCCAAAATTCCAGGAAGAATTATTTACCAGTGTAACCATTATTTTTTTTGCTGCAGTGTCTGCAAACTGTATGGTTTGATTAGGGCCAAAATTGAATGTGCCAACAGTTGATGTGTTAACGGCCGATTGAATTTGGGCATTAACAGTACTTACCAAACCATTTACTACTACACTGTCAACTCCTAATGGCGGCTGGTTGTCTACCGAGTAATCATTCTCCCACTGAAAGGCAATTTTTAAATTGGCAATATTGGCAGCATTTGCCGGAAGTGTAATTGTTTTCACAATTACTGTTGCCTGCGACTGTAATTTTTGTGCAGCGTCAGCATCCACCCAGTTGGTGCCACCGTCAATTGAATAATACAAAGAACCAAAATCATAAGTAGGTGTTTCTCCCACTGCCTTATATTTAAATGATACAGTTACAAGGTTTTTACCAACCGTGTTAATGCTGGGCGAAATAGCCCTTAGTATTACTTTGTTGGGATCGGAGTTTGGTGAAATGGCTGTATAATGAATCAATGAATTATCATCAGAAATGTACAATGCTTTTCCTGTAAAGCCAGTGCTGAAATTTGTGCCAACAATAAAATGATTAAGATTGGTTGTTCCAACAAGTGTTACAATTTGTTCTGTCCATGCTCCCAGCCCCGATGATACTGCGTCAAAATTATCTGAAAACAGTGTAGATGATGTATAATTGGTTTGCAAAAATGAATTTATATCTGTTGCAGGTGTACCATAAATTGTAATTCTGTGTTTTTGATTGTAAAGTCCTGCAGCTCCGTTGCCGCCACTAAATGTGTAAGCAAGGTCTAAAAATTCATCAGCTTCTCCGGGTCCTTCGTCATAAACTCTTAAAGTAATTTGCCTGCTAAGGTTTGCACCATTTAGTATAATAGGTGATGTATAAATTAAATCATAATCAGTACCCAATGTTGCCGTTCCAGATGAAGTTAGTGTAACAGTAACATCGGCCGATGGGGCCTGGTCTATCACAATGTTAATGGGATAATCCTTATACCTTATGCAGGTACTTCCTCCAACTAAAGTGGTGGCTTCATTTTGCCTTACAATTGTTCCGCTGGTTTTAAAATGAATGGTTGGGGATGATGGTGGCAGGTCTATAGAAAATTTTCCAATTCGGGTTTTAAAATTAGTAGATGCTGTGGCAGAATAATATTCATCAGTAAACCAAATACTGTCCTCATTAGAAGGGTCAATATTCATAGATGTATAATCACCCCACCTGTTTCCAGATGATGTTTGAGATCCGGTACCTGCAAAAAATGTTTGTTCAGCGCCTAAAACACTTACCGGGTCTGTTACTTTTCTTTCTGCATAATACAAGCCGGGAAAAGTAGTGGAGCTGCTCCTGCTGTAAGCAATGGCAATACTTCCTTTTTGGTCAATGCCAATAGAGCCCATCCACCGGTTTAATCCTGTGGCCCCGGCAGTGTCCGATGGAACAAATGTTGGCGCATAAGTAGATTGCTGGTTAATTGTCCATGCACTGGCAGGCGTAGCCCTCCTTAATTCATACCATCTCATGCCCGCAGTATATTTTGCACTTGTAGTTCCATCGCTCAGGCTTGCATTAACAGCGTGGTTCATCACAAGCGATTCATAATTATCAAACCTGCGGTAAATTACCCTACTCATCATTCTGTCAGCAATTGCATCCAGCCCATTGGCTGTGCCGCTTTGCTCAATTGCAGAACGGCTGGATGGAGACCTGCCGTCAAATGCAGCAGTTGCTATTACAGTTGCACTGCTTAAAGTAGAAGAAGCAGGAGTAACAAAATTAGGATTCATTGTTCTGATAAGTAACCTGTCCGAGGCGGCGCCCAGTTCAGTAGCATCCCAACCGCAAAAAGTTGGCAGCGATGTTGGATCAGGTGTTTTAAAACCTTCGAAAGATGCAGGCAAATAACCGCCATCTGTGGCTACCTGGAAACGGATTAAGGTAGAAGTAGCACTGCCGGTAACCATTTTTTTTCTGTCAACAGCGTAATAGCCCTGGCCAAGATATGAAGTGCCGGCAAGATTAAATTCATGGGTTGTTATTACATAGCTGTTATTCCATACCCCTACATGAGGATAGTCTGGAAAAACACCTGGTGTTGGAAAATTATAAACATAATAAGCGCCTGCCGGATCATTTGTTTTAGAAATACAAAACACCAGCGACTCATTGCCTGCAGGTAAATTAAATTGCAATAAAACCCACCTGTCTGCCTGCTGGTCATAAAGTGCAATAGGGTCGCCATCATCACCTGCAAAACTTGCTATAGAACTAAACTTGGTTGGGCCGCTTAATCTGGTGCCGGCTTTGTTATATACACTGTGTGCCACGTTTATCATCTGCACTACATGGTTTGGGCCTACAGACATTGATGGATCAGGAGGAGTGTAAGCCGGAAAACCTAAAGCAGCATTGTCAACCTGTGTGTTACCATCAAATGTGATGCCCATTGAGGATGGCGAAGTAGGCGAATTTGGAAAGGGAACCCTTGACTGCAGCGCTTCATCAACACTACGGGCATTGAGATTATTAACCGGAAACTTTACTCGTTTATTTACATTTTCATCTTCAGCGAAAGAACGGTTTTTTGCCTGCCTTACGGCAGATTCAGGCCGAATATTTCTTAATTCGGGACTGATACTTACCAATTTACCAGTAGAAATGCTGGTGGGGCTTATCTGGCCGCTGGCATTTTCAATAAAAAATATAATGGTTAACATTAAAAGAAGAACCTGATACTTTTTCATAAAAGAATAGTTGAGTTGGATGACAGATAGTTTCGGGATAAAAATAAGAAATATGGTTCGGATAAATGCTATCAAATGAAAGAATCTTTCACTTTGTTTTACACATACACATCTTCAATCAAAAAGAATTCCACAGGTTCATCTTTAAGAATTGTGATGGATAATATATCAAATTGAATCCTTTTCCATTCCGGATATTGATAAAGATATTCTTCGGCGGCATTTATCAGGTTTTGTATTTTCTTTTTGGAAACCGATTCTTCCGGATGTCCAAATTTTTTTGTCCGCCTTGTTTTCACTTCAATAAAGTGCAGCACATTTTCTTTGCCAGCAATAATATCCACTTCCCAGTGGCTGTGCCGCCAGTTTTGATGCAGGATGGTATAACCGTTTTGGATGAAATAAGCAGCAGCTAATTTTTCTCCTGCCGTTCCGGTTTGATTATGGCTTGCCATTGGCTAAAGTTATTAAAATTGAGGGGCCACACTGTTAATATTTATTGTTTATAAAAAAGGATTATTGCCTACTTTTGCTGCAAAGAAATACATAAATGAAAAGCAAAAATTCTTCTTTACTTATTGTGGCTGCCCTGGTAATTGTTTGTGCTGCCTTATCAAGAATAATATTATTCCCTTACAATTACAGTCCTATTATTGCCATGGCTGTTTTTTGTGGTGCAGTAATTAAAGATAAGAAACTGGCTTTTGTGCTGCCACTGCTGGCCATGCTGCTGTCCGATGTTATTTTTGAACTTGCTCACCAGGGCGATGGTTTCTGGGGCTGGGGACAGTTAATTCATTATGGCATCTTTGCTTTAATTACCATCATAGCTTTCAATTTTAAGAAACTGACTGTTATAAATGTTGTGCTTTTTACTGTAACAGGAACATTGGTTTTCTTTCTGTTATCCAATTCTGTTTTCTTTTTAATAGACAATCGCATTTACCATTTATATCCCCAGGATTTGAATGGTTACTTTACCTGTCTTGATGCTGGAATTCCCTTTTTGAAAAAAGGGTTGCTTACCGATTTAAGTTACAGCGCCCTTTTCTTTGGCAGTTATTATTTGCTGGAGAAATATGCTTTTAAAAAAGTCGTTGCCTGATTTTATGTCATCCTGAGCCTGTTGAAGCAGGTAAAAAATTAAAACTTCCATCTTACAAAAGCTTCCATTGCGGCGTATTGCGTTAATCCCAACTGTGCATAAAGTTTGGCCGTATTTGCATTGCGCTCTTCTGCCCGCTGCCAAAATTCCCTGTCATCGCTTCCCTGGAAAGGAACACTGTCTTTTTGCGACTGGTGTATAAAAATGCCGTGCCTTTTCTTCATTACCTGGTCGGGGCTCATGGGTATGGCCATTTCAATTTCGTTGATGTCCCATTCCTGCCATGCACCTTTGTAAAGCCAAAGCCAGCAATCATTAATCCAATCAGGTTTTAGCTGTGAGCTTTTAGCTTTTAGCTGTTTCAGTGCTTCAATAACCACATCAAAACATACTTTGTGTGTGCCATGTGGATCTGCAAAATCGCCGGCGCAGTAAATCTGCTGTGGTTTTATTTCATTAAGCAATTTCATTGTTTGCAACACATCTTCTTCGCCCATTGGATTTTTTTCAATCGTTCCGGTTTCATAAAAAGGTAAATTCTGAAAATGGATTTGCTCCTCTGCTAATCCAACATATTTGCAGGTGGCCCTGGCTTCACACCTTCTTATCAGCCCTTTAATGGCCCTTATTGCTTCGGTATCTTTTTCCGATGATTTTTTTACTTTTAAAAATGCAGTTGCTTCTTCCAGTATTTTTTTGCTTTTTGTTTCATCAATGTCAAACATATTTTCAAAGCCAACCGCAAAATCAATAAACCTTGTTACAAATTCATCGGTAACAGCAATATTGCCACTGGTTTGGTATGCCACATGCACTTCATGCCCCTGGTCGTGCAGCCGAATAAATGTGCCGCCCATGCTTATGATATCATCATCCGGGTGAGGGGAGAAAAGGATTACTTTTTTTGGAAACGGAACATGCCTTTCCGGATGCGAATGTCTTTGTTCTGATGGTTTGCCGCCGGGCCAGCCGGTAATGCTGTCTCTTAATAAATAAAATGCCTGCAGGTTGCATGTATAGGCATCGCCTTTTTCTGTAAGCAAATCATTCAACCCGTTTTCATTATAATCGTTGTTTGTTAAACTCAACACAGGTTTGTTTAATTTCAGCGAAAGATTCACCACTGCCTTCTTCATCATCGTATCTGTCCATTCACATTCCCCGGTAAGCCACGGCGATTTAAACCTTGTCAGTTCAGCCGCAGCCGGTTCATCAATTACAATTTTGCAATCATCATGGTTTTGTAAAAGCGAAGCAGGTATTTCTTCTGTATCATCTTCTTCAATTGCTTTTTGAATGATGGGTGCTTTTGTTTGCCCCCATGCCATCAAAATAATTTTACGGCTTTTAATGATGGTACTGATGCCCATCGTAATAGCCATCCTTGGCACCTGGCTCATATTGCCAAACTCGTAGGCATTGGCAATACGTGTGCTGTTATCCAGCGTAACCAGCCTTGTTTTGCTGTAGATGCCGCTGCCGGGTTCATTAAAACCAATATGACCGTTTACACCAATACCCAGTATCTGCAAATCAATGCCACCTGCCGCTTCAATTTTCTTTTCATAGTCTAAGCAATGTTCTTTTACTTTTTCTTTCGGTATCATACCATCGGGTAAAAAATAATTGCTGGGGTCTATGTCGGTGTGCTCAAATAAATTCTTACGCATAAAATAATGGTAGCTCTGCAAAGCGTTTGCTTCCATCGGGTAATACTGGTCTAAATTGAAAGTGATTACATTTTTAAAACTCAGTCCTTCCTCATTGTGCATCCTCACCAGTTCGGCATATAATGTTTTTGGAGTAGAGCCGGTAGCCAAACCAATCACACATTTTTTTCCTTCTGCTTCTTTCTGTTTAATCATTTGTGCAATCAAATTTGCAACATAAACAGAACCTTCTTTGGAGTCAGTAAAAATTTTTACCGGAATTCTTTCCAATGAATCTGTAAGATCAATTTTGTGCGGCATAGCAGGCAATTATTTCTATAAAATTAATTTTTTTGAAGAATAGTTTTATCATAACTGCATAAATCGGCAACATTTTTCTATTAAATAAAAAACTCCGGAATTAATATTCCGGAGTTTTTAGCCTTGTCATTTCGAACGAAGTGAGAAATCTGTTTCATGTTCTTCACTGCAGATTTCTCCCGTTGGTCGAAATGACTGGAGAAGGCTCTTACCTCACCAATATCACAGTTCCTCTCATCTCAATCAGTTTCCCATTTTTATCTGTGCCTTTTATTAGCCATACATAGGCACCCATTGGTTGTTTCTTTCCTTTAAAAGTACCATCCCAGCCCTGCAGCCATTTACTGGTTTCAAAAACCAATTCGCCATAGCGGTTAAATACACTGAAGAATTCTGTACTTGTGATGCCAACAGGTGTTGGGCGGAATATATCATTCAATCCATCTCCGTTGGGCGAAAATGCGTTGGGTACATAGTATGTTGGTCCCTGGTATGCTTTTATAAATACACCATCGTTACCAACACAACCGGCAATGTCTGTAACCTGCACATTAAAATAAGTATCGTTGAATATAGTTGCCAGTGGATTCTGTGCAAAAGGATTGTTAAGCGGCCCGGCAGGGCTCCACAAATAACTTACACCACCGCTGCCAAACAATTGATGCGGTACACCAACCACTGCATTCGTATCCTTGCCTGCATAAGCCGGCACAGGAGGCTGCATGGTAACAAGCACCGCATCAGTTACTGTGAAGTTGCAGCCATAAGCATCTTTAACCGTAAGTGTATAAAGCTGTGTGCTGTCGGGCCTTGCCGTGGCAGCAGCAGTGTTGGAAGGAGTAACAGTTGTAACAGGTGTCCATGCATAAGTAACGCCGCCCGATAAATTGGTAGCACTTCCTTTCAGCAATGCAAAACTCTTATTGCAAATGGTAGTGTCATTACCGGCATTGGCTATTGGCTTGTGCAATACATTTACTATGATGGTATCTTTTCTTGTGCAAGCCCCCCATGTGGCAGTTAAATAATAAGTTGTTGTATCAGTTGGCGATGCCACCGGATTTTTTATAGCTGCATTGCTCAGGCTTGCAGCCGGTGTCCATGCAAATACATTTGTTTGAGGATTTGTTTGGGGCTGCAATGTCACACCGCTTCCTACACACACAGTTGTATCTCTGCCGGCATTTAAGAACATGCCATCTACCAGAGTAACAGTTGCCGATGCTGTGGCTATGCATTCGTTTACATCTTTAATTAAAATATTATTATAGTTGCCGGCGGCTACTGTAAACACATTGCCAGCCTGGTAAGTAACTCCGTTGTCAACTGAATATTGATAACCTGGCGTGCCACCACCGCCTGTTAAAGTAAGTGTGCCATCAGTGCCATTGCAGGTAGCTGCTGCAGGCACGGCTGCTGCAGTTAATAAAGTAGGTTGCACCAGCGTAACAGTTGTGTCTTTTGTGCATCC
>JANNAM010000079.1:0-1859 GCA_031384415.1 Bacteroidota bacterium | reverse complement strand
AAAAAATAAATGGGGTATATACTACTGTTCCTGCTGTATTGATCAGCAACAGTAATCAAGTAAGTTTTGCCATTACGGCCTATGACAGGTACACCAGTTCCACTAACCGTAACGGAATCTTTGAAGCCATCTTATTTGATAATGAATTACCCATTGTTGGCTTCCAGTTAGACAGTATCAGTTATGCTGAAACGCGAGACTTCAATGCGCATATTGATTACCGCCTTCGCAGCAATGGCGGGCCTTTTGTGCAGCATGTATCCCGGTTGCCGGGTTATACAAACGGTGTTTATAAAACAATTAACGGCGACGGCGTGATCAATATCAGCGACGATAGTGTTCATACAATAAAAATAGAAGTGAGAGATGCTAACGGGAATACTTCAGTACTGCAATTTGATGTGAAACGGGATTCCGCAGCCGTAAAGAAAAAAAATGTAGCTCCATTAACTGCTGATCAAATAGAATTTTATCCCAACATGCTAAATGTTTTTGAGAACAGCACCGTAAGTTTTTATCTGCCGGAAAATTGTTTGTTTGATACCGTTCATTTCAGGTACAATGAAATCAGCTCCGGCAAAGCTTTTCCCATTTACCAATTATTATCACCCGGTATTCCCATGCATGGTTATTTTCCAGTAAGAATAAAAGCGGACATCCCGGCTGAACTGCAGGACAAAGTGGTAATGCAATGCGTTTCAAACGGAAGGATTGAGTATGCGAAGGCAGTAAATGAAAATGGTTGGTACAAAGCTAGTTTCAGGCAGTTTGGAAATTTTCAATTGCTGATCGATAACGTTCCTCCAGGCATTGCCCCTGTTGGTTTTCGTGACGGTATGAAAACGGCAAAACTAAAAAGACTTGCATTTGTTGTAGGAGATAATACCAAAGAAGTCAGGAATTTCAGCGCAACACTGGATGGCAACTGGATACGATTCACAAATGACAAAGGAAGATTATTTATTTATAATTTTGATGAACATTGCCCGCCCGGCGAACATGAATTAAAAGTAAGTGCGGAAGATGGTGTGGGGAACAGGACGGAGCGGATTTATCATTTTGTTCGATAGCAAAATTTAATTACACGAATTAAACCGCGAATTAGTGTAATTCGTATTAATTCGTGTAATAAAAAAAATTTACTATGACCTCTCTCACAGAAAATACCAAAGCCCCTGCATTCAAAGCGAAAGATCAAAATGGTAATACAGTTTCGCTATCGGATTTTAAAGGTAAAAAAGTGATCTTATATTTCTATCCGGAAGACGATACGCCTACCTGTACTGTGCAGGCCTGCAACCTCAGGGATAATTTTGGTTTACTACAACAGCAGGGATTCGTAGTATTGGGCATCAGCCCGGATGAGGAAAAGAAACACAAAAAATTTGAAAACAAATTCAACCTCCCCTTCACACTGCTCGCCGATCCAAAGCATACTATCATTGACAAATACGGCGTGTGGGGCGAAAAACAATTATACGGCAGGCATTATATGGGGCTGCACCGCACCACTTTTTTGATAGATGAAAAAGGGGTCATCAGGAAAATATTTTTAAAACCTAAAAGCAAACAACATACAGAAGAGATATTAAAAGCATGGAATGACCTGATCAAGTAGACCATATGTCTATATGGCAAGCAAAAAAATTGTAGTATATTACTTCGCGGTAACTTATCAATACCGGAACTGATGAAGAAATTATTTATTATTCCTTTTGTTTTTTCTATTACGTATTTTTTGATGAACGGTTGCAGCAAAAGTAGCGATACTACACCTGCTTCCTGTAGTTTAAATGTAACTTTTAGCACTAATATTAAAAAAATATTAGACGTTAATTGCACTGCCTGCCATGCTCCGG
>JANNAM010000053.1:0-44280 GCA_031384415.1 Bacteroidota bacterium | reverse complement strand
GGGAAAGAAAAGATAACTTTCTATTTCTTTTACATAAAACTTTCCATCCACTTCTTTTAAATAACCGGTAAACAGGTTTTCTTTTTTTGCCCTGTCTATAATTACATCCAATGCTGTGTTGTATTGGTACTGTATATCCACAGCGGCCATCCTGTCTCCTCTGCCCGAAAGTTCTGCCCGAAAATTTACCACATCGCCAATATGAAAATGGTGTTTCTTTTTTATGAGCTTTTTATCAATGAGCTGCTGCTGGGTTTTATTGTCGGTGGCGCCATTGATGGTTTTCTTTTTACCATTGGCTTCATACTCTATCATTACATAATGTTTCTCGTGGCTTACAAATGCCACTTTGCCCTGTATGATGGTATTGCTCATGTTACAAACTTAATTCAGTTTGGGGATTCCAGAAACGCTTTTGAAAATCAACAACGGTATCATCTTTTACTGCAACGCCGTCTTTTTTCAGTAGCTCTTCCATTAATGTGGGTGTGGCAAAATGATGTTTGCCGGTGAGCATGCCGTTCCGGTTTACTACTCTTTGGGCAGGCACTTTTGGTATGGCACCATGTGCTGCATTCATGGCCCAGCCTACCATACGGGCACTGAGCTTTGTGCCAAGGTATGCGGCAATGGCACCATAGGAAGTAACTTTTCCTTTAGGGATTTGCCTTACCACATCATATACATCGGCAAAGAAACTGTATTCCTTTACCGTACTTTTGGGAGTTTCCTTTGTTGCAATTTTCTTCAGCTTACTTTTAGCACCAGGTAATTTCTTTTTCATCTCAGAAAAGATACAATTAATTTTTAGGTTCTAAAGCTCCTCCTTGGGAGGAGTTGAGGAGGCTGCTTCGCTTTGGTTCAGGAACATTTATATATTCGTAAGGGCAGTGCCTGCAACCGTTGCCGCAGCAATAGCCTTTTTGCAAATGATAATGTGCAGTGAATACAATAAAGCCCTGTTCGTTGTAATAGAAATCCTGTCCTTCTTTTAATTCGTTGTTCATAATGGCTTTAGTTCGGGATTGGGTTCGGTTAGTTTTAATTCCTGCCGCAGTTGTTCATCTATATCTATAATAAATGCAGGCAACTGAAACCGGAGGTAAAATATTTTATTGCTTTGTGCAATGTCTAAGCTTTCGTAATGGGTTTTAATTTTTAGTTCTTCTTTTACTGCATTGCCTGCAAATACATCTGCAATGTCTTCAACAATAATAATTCCGTAAAGTTCGGCCACCCGTTTTGTAAACTGGTACAAGGCCGGCGAATCTGTTTTGAGGTGAATATTGCCGCCGGGTTTTAATACCTGCTGGTACAACCTCAGGAACCGGGGGTGTGTGAGGCGGTTTTTTGCACGGGAAGTTCTTAACTGCGGATCGGGAAAGGTGAGCCATATTTCGCTTACTTCGGCAGGGGCAAAATATTCGGGCAGCTTTTGAATCTGTGTTCTTAAAAAAGCGGCATTGTTTATGTTTTCTGCAAGGCATTTTTTTGCACCTACATAAATGCGGTTGCCTTTAATATCTACGCCAATAAAATTTTGCTGCGGATAAAGTTTTGCCAAAGCAACAGTATATTCTCCTTTGCCGCATGCCAGTTCTAATGTGATGGGATGGCTGTTATTAAAAAACTTATTCCATTGCCCGGGCATGCCTGTTGGGTTCTCCATTACATTGGCGAAAGTTTTTATTGCGGCAAAGCGGTGTAATTTTTTTTGACCCATAAGGATGGCAAAGATAAATGCTGTGGTTTATTTATCGGGATGATTTGACGGGAGCATGGAAATTTCTTCAATCAAATTGTACTCCTGTATTTTAAAAAAAGCTGTAGCTTCCTTTACTAAACTATCTCTTACAACTAATAATAAATTAGCAGTAAACTTTTTATCCTGTATAGCAGCGATGGTTTTTTGCAGTGCCGGGTAAAAACCTTTTTTATTCAGTTCTAATTTACCCACTTCGTCAATAATGAGGAAGGAAGGATTTTCATTTAATGCATGGATGATGATTGCATTGGCTTTTTGGAAAGCAGCAGTATAAAAGTGATAGCGGCCAATGCTGGCTAACTCTTCTTCTTTATTAAATGAGTCTTTGCATTCTGCTTCAAAAACTTTTTTTGTTTTTATATCAAGCATTTTTCTTTTGCCATTTATATCAGGCATTAAAATGCCGGCAATGTTTTGCTGCTGGCTGCACCAATGCTGCAGCTCAGTTGTTTTGCCACTGTGTATTGGCTTGGAGAAAATGATGATACTCATGAAGGGCTGTTGTATGCCGGCGAAGTGAGTGACCAGTTTACCATGATAGAACTAAAGCAACGCAGCCGTCGCCAGCCCCGGTACTGATTGCTGCTGCGCCATGCCGCAGCACTCAGTTGCTTTAGCAGCGGCAAAAATGAGAGTGCATTGGCTACTTCTTCTCCATAGCGGCTTTGCTTTTTCTTCAGCATAGTTTTAATAAAATTTGTAATAAAAGGGCTGATGAGCAGATACCAGAGCAGGATGACTGCCGATGTCCAGCTAAGGGTTTTTAAAACTGCAATCCATCCCTGCTTTGCATCGGGGGCAAATAAAAATAATAATGCAGCAACAATAACAAGGATGATAACAATTGCCCAGCGTTTCCTGTTTCTTTTTTTATTGATTGCAACAATGCCTTCATTAAAAAAGGCTGCATCCAAAGCAGGCAAATCTTTTTCAACAAAAATTTCTTTGATGGTTTTGTAGGCCATCCATGCAATGCAGATGCCGCCAATAAAATAGATGAGCAGGTAAATGCCGATGATCCAGTTGCTGCCATTGGTAGTTGCCATACCAAATTGCTTTGCAACAAAATCGGTTAAACCATCGGCGGCTTTCCAGAATGACTGACCAAAGAATAAAGTAAGAATCAATAATTTTTGAATGGCCGATTCCATCATAGCAAGAACGGAGAGCAATAAAATACTGAGCAGGTTAATTTGTAAAACACTGAACAGCACAAAGCCAGCCAGCGCCTGAAAGCTTACAGCAATATAAGCAGGAAAGGGTGTGTGTGGGCTTACTATTGCTTTTACAATAAGCACAATGAGCAGGCTGTGTAAAATAGTTTTGTAATGCTGCTGCGAAAAAAAAGCAATGAGTGTAATTAATAAAACTGCCATGCCACCAACAACCAAACCGGTAAACGGAACCTGCAGGGCATGCAGCATTCCGCCAAGCCCCGACTCGGCAAATGCCCATAACGCAGTTAAGCGCTGCACTGCAAGTTTGCATTGCTGGGCAGAAAAATTATTGATAGTTGTATTCATTTAACCCGAATGTGATAAACAGCTTGTAACAAAGATAACAGGCATAGTTCATTTGTTTGCTTAGTGGTTATTTGTTATTTTTAATGTTGCTGTGATTAAAAATAAAACACATGAGTAAAGATATTTCAGCCTTTATGCTCGAAGCTATCCGGCTTTCTGTTGCCAATGTGGAAGAAGGCAAGGGCGGGCCGTTTGGTGCTGTGGTAGTTAAAGACGGAAAAATAATTGCAAGAGGTGTTAACCAGGTTTCTTCACACAATGACCCAACTGCACATGCCGAAGTGGTGGCCATACGAGAAGCCTGTAAAATTTTAAATAGTTTTCAATTAGATGGCTGCGAAATTTACACCAGTTGCGAACCATGCCCCATGTGCCTGGGCGCTATTTACTGGGCAAGGCCCGATAAATTATATTATGCAAACAGCAAGGAAGATGCTGCTGCCATACAGTTTGACGACAAATTTATTTATGAAGAAATAGCAAAGCCGGTTGAGGAAAGAAAACTTTTTACCAAACAGCTATTGAGAGAAGAAGCATTGAAAGCATTTGATAAGTGGACAACAAGCACCAATAAAACTGAATACTGATGCTGCGGTTTATTTTAAATGATAAATTGATTGAAACGGAACTACCGCCAGGCAGTACGGTGCTGGATTTTATTCGTTATCATAAAAGATTAGCGGGAACAAAAATTGGATGCAGGGAAGGTGATTGTGGCGCATGTACCATATTAGTGGGTGATTTAGATAATGATAAATTAGTTTATCGCTCGATGACGAGTTGCCTGATGCCATTGGGTAATGCAGATGGTAAACACATTGTTTCGGTAGAAGGGATTAACCAAAAAGAACTTAGCCCTGTGCAACAGGCAATGGTGGATACCAACGGAACCCAATGCGGCTTTTGTACTATTGGTTTTGTAATGTCGCTTACAGGTTTTGTGCTGGATGAAGCAGCAAAAAACTATGAAGCAGCCATTGCTGCCATTGACGGAAACATCTGCCGCTGCACCGGTTATAAATCTATTGAACGTGCCGCAGCAATACTTTCTAAAACAATGAATGACAAACCTTCGGCCTATCATTTGCAATGGCTTGCAGAAAATAATTTTGTTCCGGAATATTTTTTAAGCATTAAAGATCGTTTGCAGCGGCTAAAAGATTCGGAGATACTGAATGAGGAAGCGATTAATTTTTCGGTACATAAAATGATTATTGGCGGTGGCACCGACCTTGTTGTTCAAAAATCATTGACCGTAAAAAAATCGGTAACCCGGCATTTGTTTGATGCCCGGCATTTAAAAGAAATAAGTTGTAAGGATGGCCTTTGTTACATTGGCGCTTCTGTTACTGTAACTGATTTTATGGAATCAGCGTTGGTACAAGGCTTTTTTCCCAATTTAAAAAAATACATGAAGCTGGTTTCATCCACACCCATCCGCAATATGGCTACGCTGGCCGGTAATTTAGTGAATGCTTCGCCCATTGGCGACATGACAGTTTTTTTACTGGCGCTGGATGCCGGCATTGTTTTAAACAATGGTAAAACCAGCAGGGAAATAAAACTAAAAGACTTTTACAAAGCATACAAACAAATTGATAAAACAGCAGATGAGTTTATTGAAACCATCATTTTTATTCCACCGGGTAAAAACAGTGTGTTCAATTTTGAAAAAGTAAGCAAGAGAACACATTTAGATATAGCAAGTGTAAATACTGCCTGCCAGGTTCAAATGAATGATGATGGTTCTATCCTTGATATTCATCTTGCCGCAGGCGGCGTGGCACCTTATCCAAAATATCTTTCGCAAACAGCTGCTTTTTTAAAAGGAAAAAAAATTACTGCTGAAGTTTTAAAAGAAGCTGTTGCCATTATGAATACCGAGATAGCTCCCATCAGCGATGCAAGAGGAACAAAGGAATATAAGCAACTTTTATTGAGGCAATTGTTTTTAGCACATTTTAGCAATAGAGAAGAATTAATTAAACAGGTAGTAGCATAATAAAATAGAAACTTCGATAAGTGAATACTGACAAAAACATAAAAGCTGCAAGCCCCCCTTTTCCGCAGGATGCTGTGCAAGGGGATGGGGGTGGCAACACCGACGCCTCCAACCATGTCACCGGCAAATCAATCTATGTAGATGATATACCTGTGATGGAAGGAATGTTGTTTGTAAAAGTTTTTGATTCGCCCGTTGCTCATGGAAAAATTAAGCGGCTTGATTTTGCCGCAGCAGAGCAAATGCCGGGGATAATAAAAATATTTTCCTGCAAAGATGTTCCCGGCGAAAACCAGATTGGCGGCATCATACCCGATGAACCCTTGCTGGCAGATGGAGAAGTGCATTATTGTGGACAGCCCATATTATTGATTGCGGCAGAAAATGAAGATGCTGCCGAAGAAGCCATCAAAAAAATTGAAATAGAAATAGAGCCGCTGCCTGTTATCACCAATCCACGTGAAGCATTTAAGCTGGGAAAATTATTGAGCCCTTCCCGTACTTTCAATCTTGGAAATACAAAAGAAGCTTTTGCCAACTGCAAATATATTTTTGAAGGCAGCACCGAATCGGGTGGCCAGGAACAGTTGTATTTAGAAACACAGGGAGCTTATGCATATCCAACTGAACACGACAGTGTAAAAATATTTTCATCAACACAGGGGCCAACGCAAGTGCAGCGAACGGCAGCAAGAGTTTTGGGTGTTGGTATGAATAAAGTAGAAGTAGATGTTCCCCGCCTTGGTGGCGGCTTTGGTGGTAAGGAAGACCAGGCATCTGCATGGGCGGCCATGGCTGCATTGGTTGCATTTTCACTGAAGCAACCGGCTAAATGTATACCGCATCGCATGGAAGACATGCGGATGACGGGCAAGCGGAATCCTTACAGCAGCGATTATAAAATTGGTTTGGATGAACAGTATAATATCATTGCTTACGAAGCAACCTTCTATCAAAATGGTGGAGCCGCTGCGGATTTATCTCCTGCAATTTTAGAACGTACTTTATTTCATGCCACCAACAGTTATCATATTCCGCATGTGTATGCAACGGCACATTCCTGTAAAACCAACTTGCCGCCCAATACTGCTTTCCGTGGTTTTGGCGGGCCTCAGGGAATGTTTGTAATTGAAGCAGCCATTGATCATGCAGCAAAAGCTTTGGGAATTGATACAACAACCATCCAGCGGAAAAACATGATGGATGACGGAACAGAATTTCCGTATGGGCAAATTGTAAAAGAATGTGAAGCAAAAAAATGCTGGGATGAAGTAACAACATTGTATGATATTGATAAGGTAAAGAAAGAGATTGATGACTTCAATAAGAAAAATACCTTTCTCAAAAAAGGATTTTCTATGATGCCGGTTTGTTTTGGTATTTCTTTTACTAATACAATGATGAACCAGGCGAGGGCATTGGTGCATGTGTATTCCGATGGAACGGTTGGTGTAAGCACCGGCGCTGTAGAAATGGGACAGGGCGTTAATTCAAAAATGATACAGGTGGCAGCCAATTGTTTTGGCATTGCTGTAGGCAAAATAAAATTAGAAAGTACCAATACCACAAGGGTTGCCAACACCTCTCCTTCGGCGGCAAGCTCCACTGCCGATTTAAATGGTAAAGCATTATTGGATGCCTGCAATCAAATCAAAGAACGGCTTGTTGCTTTTATTAAATCTGAATTAACCGATAACCAAGATGAAACAGTTGAAATAAAAGATGAAGTGGTTTATATCAATGATGAAGCATCAGTATTCAACTGGAAGAATTTAATTCAGCAGGCATTTATGAAGCGGATTAACCTTAGTGCCAAAGGACATTACGCAACTCCAATTATTCATTACGATAAAAAAATTGAAAAAGGCCACCCGTTTGCTTACCATGTTTATGGCACAGCTTTAACCATTGTTACTGTTGATTGCCTGCGTGGCATTTACGAATTTGATGCCGTAAATGCAGTGCATGATTTTGGCAGCAGCATGAACCGGGCAGTTGACCTTGGGCAGTGCGAAGGCGGCATTGTGCAGGGCATTGGCTGGATGACGATGGAAGAAATAATTTATAGTGATAAGGGCAAATTATTATCCAACGCTTTGTCAACCTATAAAATACCCGACATCTATTCTGTGCCCAAAGAAATTAATATTCATTTTTTAAACACTGATAATAATAACCTGGCTATTTTAAAATCAAAAGCAGTTGGCGAGCCGCCGCTGATGTATGGCATTGGTGCTTACTTTGCCATCCGCAATGCGGTGCTGGCTTTTAATCCAACAGCCAATGTGCCCTACGAAGCGCCTGTAACCCCGGAGAAAGTTTTGATGGGTTTGTATAGTAAAGGATAAAATACTGATACACGGATTAAACAAATGACACCAATTACACTAATTATATGAACCCTGTATTTTAATTCGTGTAATTCGTGCAATAAAAAAAAGTGAA
Source organism: Bacteroidota bacterium (assembly GCA_031384415.1). Lineage (GTDB taxonomy): Bacteria > Bacteroidota > Bacteroidia > Chitinophagales > Chitinophagaceae > Ferruginibacter. The sequence continues at coordinate 36,545 of JANNAM010000053.1, read as the reverse complement.
CAACTCAAAAAAAATATTCAGCAACCGTTGTTGGTTCAAAGGTAAACTTCAGCCGGCAACAGTATGTTTTGATGACGGTATCGTTACTGAAATTCATTTTAAAAAATTAAATGATGCCGAAGATGCAGGCAATAATATTTTAATGCCCGGCATTATTGATGCCCATGTTCACATTAACGAACCCGGCCGCACAGAATGGGAAGGATTTGATACTGCCACACAAGCCGCCGCCGCAGGTGGTATAACAACAGTAGTTGATATGCCTTTGAATGCAAGCCCGGTTACCACAACGGCAAAAGCTTTTAATGAAAAACTTGCTGCTGCCAAAAATAAACTGAATGTAAACTGTGGTTTTTATGGAGGCCTTGTTCCGGGTAATGCCAATGAAATAGAGGGACTGATTAAAGCAGGCGTATTAGGTATAAAATGTTTTCTAACTCATTCGGGTATTGACGAGTTTCCAAATGTTACCGAAAAAGATCTGGATGAAGCAATGCCCGTCATCGCCAGACACCATATACCTTTATTGGTACACTGTGAATTAGATGGCGATTGCATCAATGAGCTGGAGAAATATCCAACGAGTTATGCAGCCTTTCTTGCAAGCCGGCCCAAAACCTGGGAGAATAATGCAATTGCATTGATGATAAAACTTTGCCGCAAACACAACTGTCCTGTTCACATTGTGCATGTTTCATCTGCCGAAGCATTGGCACAAATTGAAGCAGCAAAAAAAGAAGGATTACCCATCACTGCCGAAACCTGTGCTCATTATATTTATTTTACTGCCGAAAATATTCCGGATGCAGGTTGCATATATAAATGTGCCCCGCCAATAAGGGAAAAAGAAAATAATGAGCAGCTGAAAAAAGCTTTACTAAATGGCGTATTGGATTTTATAACTACCGACCATTCTCCGGCGCCGCCTTCTATTAAAGAAATTGAAAGCGGCAATTTGCAAAAAGCATGGGGCGGCATTGCAGGCCTGCAGTTTTTGTTACCGGCTTCATGGACAAGCTTAAAAGACACAATGCCTTTAGAAAAATTTATTCCCCTGCTTACCGGACATCCTGCAAAGTTTATTGGTGCAGAAAAAAGAAAAGGAAAAATAGCAGTTGGATATGATGCCGATTTTGTTATATGGAACCCGGAAGAAAAAATGAAAGTGACAGCAGAAGATATTTTATTCAGGCATAAAATAAGTCCCTATATTGGCGAGGAGTTGTTTGGTGTAGTTAAGGAAACGATAGTGAATGGGACTGTAGTTTATGAAAACAATAAGATGATGAATAATAATGCAGGAAATATTATTTTACATGATTGATGCGGTCGCAAATTTCGACCGCATACTGATGATAATAATACCGGGAAAGAATTAGATTTAAACCTGATAAAAAATAATAACAATGCCTTTTGCAACAGTAAAAGAAATAATTAAGGAAGCCCTGGCTTTTACCCAATTAACTGATCTTGCAGCAGAAAGACTGGGGGCAAAAGTTTTGTATGCGACAGATGACTTTTTTGCAGAAAAAGAAAACCTGATAAAGCCCGGACGGGGGGTTTTTATCACCGATAAATATACCGACCGTGGCAAATGGATGGATGGCTGGGAAAGCCGCCGCAAGCGAACGCCGGGTCATGACTGGGCTGTAATTCAATTAGCAACCCCTGGAAAAATTACCGGCTTTGATATTGATACTAATTTTTTCCTTGGCAATCATCCGCCGCATGCATCCATCGAAGCAGTAAATATTACAGACTTTTCTCCAATTCCTGCCTGGGAAAAAATGGAATGGAAAGAAATTTTACCCAAATCACATTTGGATGCCGGCTCACAAAATTTTTATGAAAGCAACAGCAGTGAAATTTTTACACATATACGTTTGCACATTTATCCGGATGGTGGTGTAGCAAGATTAAGAGTTTATGGCGAAGTGTTTAAGAACTGGAACATTGTTTTACCAAATGAAGAAATAGATTTAGCGGCAGCCATAAACGGCGGTAAAGCGATTGCCTGCAACGATATGTTCTTTAGTGCCATGGGTAATTTAATTATGCCGGGCCGGGGCATCAACATGGGCGATGGCTGGGAAACAAAAAGAAATCGAACTCCCGGAAACAGGGATTGGGTAATATTAAAACTTGCAAAGCCGGGATTCATAAAAAAAATTGTTGTGGATACCTGTCATTTTAAAGGAAACTATCCTGACAGTTGCTTAATTGAAGGTTGTATGAGTGATAATGACGAAGCTGTAAAAGAAAACCAGCATGAATGGAATGTTATTTTACCTCAACAAAAATTATCTGCCGATGCTGAGCATGAATTTATAAAAGAGATTGACGGTAATGATAAATATTCTCATGTGCGGTTGAGTATTTTTCCAGATGGAGGCATCAGCAGGCTTCGCTTGTTTGGAACAATAGCAAATTAATATGCAGGCAGTAATTATATATTGTATTCTCGGGTTTATTTTTTTAATGCTGGTATTGTTAACATACCGGTTGCCAGCGTTGATTAATAAGAACAGCAGCGATAATGATGCGAAGAAAGAAGAAAAAATATCAGGCGCCCAAAACTATATTTATGCAAGCCTTGTTTTGGTAATTGTTGCTGCATTACTCTGCACTTATCTTTTTACTAAAGGCACGCCATGGGAAGCTCATTTAATGGAATGGCTGAATATTGTTGTAAGGGTACTGCATATCACATTCGGCATTGCATGGATTGGTGCATCTTTTTATTTTGTTTTTTTAGAGAACGCTTTAAACAGAACAGAAAATGTAGGGGATGAACTGGCTGGTAATTTATGGGCTGTGCATGGCGGAGGGTTTTATTATTTAGAAAAATATAAAACAGCACCCAAAACAATTCCTAAACACCTCCATTGGTTTAAGTACGAAGCTTATTTTACCTGGCTCTCTGGTTTTTGCCTGTTGTTTGTTGTTTTTTATTTTAATGCATCGGCATTTTTAATAGATAAAAATGTTTTGGACATTACTGCACCGCAGGGAATTCTTATTGGCGTAGGTTCTTTTATTGCTGGATGGATATTATATGACCTGCTTTGCAAATCGCCGCTTATAAAAAAACCATTTTGGTTTGCATTAATTGGTTTTGTTTTATTAGTTGCTTTTGCCTGGTTTTACAGTCATGTTTTTAACAGCCGGGCTGCTTATATTCATTTTGGTGCAATGATAGGCAGTTTAATGGTGGCCAATGTTTTCTTTGTCATCATTCCTTCGCAAAAAGCAATGGTAAAAGCTGCAAAAGAAGGATTGCCATTGAATCCGCAGTTGGGTAAGAATGCGCTGGCACGTTCGCTGCACAATAATTATTTTACCTTGCCTGTGCTGTTTGTAATGGTGAGCAATCATTTTCCCTCCACTTTCGGGTTTAAATATCCATGGCTTATTCTTTCCATTATTTCATTGGGTGCTGCAGGGGTTAAACATTATCTTAACCTTAGAGAAAAAAAACAACAGAGTGTTTGGGTAATGCCGGTGGCGGTAATCATTTTATTATCGGCTTGTTTTATTTCGGCTCCGCCAAAAAATCCGGATGAATGTAAATCAAATGTTAGTTTTACAACTGTAAATGCCATTATACAAAACCGCTGTATCAGTTGCCATTCAACGAGGCCAACAGATGATGTAAATAAAGTAGCGCCCAATGGAGTTATGTATGATACACCTGATGAAATTGTGAAGAAGAAGGAATTAATTATGCAACGTGTAGTAGTAACTAAAACAATGCCGCAGAACAACAAAACAAATATTACACAGGAAGAAAGAGATTTAATAAGGTGCTGGATTGAACAGGGAGCATCTTTAAAATAGCATTTAATTTTTAAAAGACTATCATGACATTAAAAGCATTTAATAAGTTAAAGAAGGAAGAAAAGGCGAAAGAACTATTTAGTTCTTGTGGTTCTTCGGCATGGGTTGAGCTGATGCTGAAAAAATTTCCTTTTGCTGTTGAAAAAGATTTTGTTGCAGCAGCAATTGATATTTGGTATAACAGATGCAGCAGCACAAACTGGCTGGAATCATTTGCACAGCATCCAAAAATTGGAGATGTAAAAAGCCTTACTAAAAAATTTGCTGGTAAAGAACAGGCATCAGTATCATCTGCAAATACTAAAACAATTAAAGCATTGGCAATTGCCAATAAGGAGTATGAAACAAAGTTTGGATTCATCTTTATTGTGTGTGCAACGGGAAAATCAGCAACCGAAATGCTGCGGCTGTTGGAGGACAGGTTAAGCAATACCATTGGTGAAGAATTGCATATTGCGATGGGAGAGCAAATGAAAATAACAATACTTCGTTTTCAGAAATTAATTACCGAAGGAGATTGGAGTTTTTTAAAACCAAGCCAGCTTACAACGCATGTACTCAATACGGCTGTGGGCAAGCCGGGAAAAGATATTACTATTCAATTGCAAAAACCTGTTGGTGGAAACTGGCATACCATTGCACAGGGAATTACCAATGGCGATGGCAGGATTGGAGACTTGTTGCCACCGGAAAGAATTTTAGCTGCAGGTAATTACAAGCTGGTTTTTGATACGGGCAATTATTTTGCAGCTCAAAACATAAAAAGTTTTTACCCTGAAGTGGAAATTCAATTCACCATTTTTGATGATACACATTATCATGTGCCGCTGCTCATCAATCCGTTTGGGTATTCTACTTACAGGGGAAGCTGACGCTATGAAAAACAAACGTACAAGAGTGCGACGCCTGTGAAGTTGAAAAAGATTTAATGCTAAGTACAGAAAAATTTCTTTACACCTCTTTAGGAGAAGGGGAAAAAAATAAAAAATGAGTATAACAATTCCGGCAGACAAAAAAGAACAATTATTCAATAAACTTAAAGAAGCGAATAGTTCCTTTCAACAAATTTATCCCGGCGACAGAACTGAGCGGCAGCCGGTGCATACTTTATATGGCGGTGCTAATTTATTTAAGCATGATGCTGCAAAAACATTAGGGGCAAGGGCGCTGGAAATATTTGAAACCTATGCACCCGACCATAAAGTATTCGGAAATGTATTTGACATGGACACGGCAGATGGCTTTAGCGAAAAAGTTTATAAAAAAGTAATTGCAAAATTAAAAGCAGAACCAATTGAAGACTTCAGGATAGATTTTGAAGATGGCTATGGCAACCGAAGCAATGAAGAAGAAGATGAAACGGCAAGAACTGCTGCACTGGAAGTGGCAAAAGGGATGGCAGCAAAAACATTGCCTCCTTTCATCGGCATCCGCATAAAACCATTTACAGAAGAAATGAAAGAACGTGGCCTGCGAACCCTGGATATTTTTGTAAGCACTTTGGTAAAAGAAACCGGCGGACTGTTGCCTGATAATTTTATTGTGATGCTGCCAAAGGTTACCATTCCGGAACAACCGGCAACCTTAGCAAGTTTTTTTGATATCCTGGAAGAAGAATTAAAAATGGAAAAAGGAAGTTTGAAAATGGAGATGATGGTGGAAACCACACAAGCCATTATGGATATTGAAGGTACCAATCCATTGTATCGTTTTATAAAAGCATCCAAGGGCAGATGTATTGCTATGCATTTTGGCACTTATGATTACACTGCCAGTTGCAGCATTACTGCCAAGTACCAGGAGATGGATCATCCTGTTTGCGACTTTGCACATCACATGACGAAAGTGGCGCTGGCCCACACCGGCATTTGGCTAAGCGATGGTGCAACCAATACAATGCCTATTGGCCCACACCGGGGCGATCATTTAACCGAAGAACAACTGAAAGAAAACCGGGAAACGGTACACAGGGCATGGAAAAAAGGTTACGGCCATATCCGGCATTCATTGTGGAATGGGTTTTACCAGGGATGGGATTTGAATCCGGCGCAATTTCCCATGCGCTATGCTGCTGTGTATGCATTCTTTTTAGAAAGCTATGAAGATGCAGTTGAGCGCTTAAAGACTTTTGTTGAAAAAGCAGCAAGGGCAACTTTAATCGGTGATGTGTTTGATGATGCAGCAACAGGACAGGGATTATTAAATTACTTTTTAAGAGCATTGAATAGTGGTGCGATAACAGAAGAAGAAGTGCTGGTTACAGGGCTGACATTAGATGAAATACGTGGCCGTTCTTTTAAAAAGATTTTAGAAAACAGGAAAGCAAAGTGATGGAGGTATGGAAATTTATAAAAACAAAATTAGATGCTTCGGTTGATGTGCAGTTGATGTATGTGCTGGAAAGCGAAGGAAGTTCGCCGGGGCGGCAGGGATTTAAAATGGCGGTTGCAGCCGATGGAAGTTTTTGCGGAACAATAGGCGGCGGAATTATGGAGTATAAATTAGTTGAGAAGGTAAAAGCAATGCTTGCCAAAAACGAAACGAATGTTTTACTGATGCGCCAGCATCATGATAAAGAACACAGTAATCAATCGGGGATGATTTGCAGCGGCAGCCAGTTGAATGCATTTATTTTTCTTTCAGCAAAGGACAAAATAACGATTGAAAAAATTATTGAAGAAAAACAAAACAGCATCCGGCTTTCGCCTGAAGGAATAAAAGTTACTGATGATAATTCCGGAGGGTTAATATATCATACAGATTCCGATTGGGTTTACACCGAATCTATAAATCAGCAGCCGGTAATACATATCATTGGCGGCGGCCATGTTGGCCTTGCTTTATCAGAGCTAATGCGCTTTCTTGGATTTTATATAAAACTATATGATGACCGGCCTGAGTTGAATACAATTGATGCTAATTCATTTGCCCATGAAAAACATGTTGTGGATTATGAAAACATCAGCAACCATTTTAATAATACGGCATACGATTATGTTGTGATTATGACGATTGGGTACCGTACTGATAAAATTGTGCTGAAGCAGTTAATTGATAAATCATTTTTTTACCTCGGCCTTTTGGGCAGCAAGCATAAAACAGCAACACTTTTTGAGGAATTAAAAGAAGAAGGAATAACGCAGGAAATTTTGGATAAAGTTTTTTCTCCCATTGGTTTAAACATTGCCAGCAAAACAACAAAAGAAATTGCGGTGAGTATTGCAGCGGAGATAATTGGGGTTAAAAATAAAACTACTTAATCTTTTATTTGAATACACCTAAAATATTTTTTCCCTTTCCCAGACTACGTTATAGCCGTTTTTTGGGGTATTATTTCCTGCTTTGACGGCTTAAAATGGTACAATCTGCTTTTTTTTATATAGTATAGTATGGAAACAAAGCAAAAAAAAGAAAAGTCAAAAATAGATTTATTGAAAGGCAAAGCAACTTTTACAAGTGAACCTCTTTGGTATCGCTTAGTTGTAATAGGATTAATGTTTGCATTTCTAGTGATAGTCCTATTTTTATTTAAGGCTGGAAGTCTATAATAAAAAACCCTTGCATTATAGAATGCAAGGGTTCAAAGCTGTAGGGGGAGGGATCGAACCTCCACGAGGCAGTTAGCTGTAGTACAAAGTTCGGTGGTCGACCCCGGTCGCATTAATATTGCTACTAACACGGCTCTATGCTACGTTTATCCTGTGATCCTCACCCTCGAGACAAGAGGGCATGTCTGCCAAAAATTTCATCACCCCACAATTATTAAGAACTTTAAATGCTTTGTTTGATAACACAAATCTATAGTATTTGCCCTTATCTTAAAAATAATTCACAAAATATTTTGAAAATATAGAAATTATTCAAATATTTGCTTTTAATATTGGACACTAACTAAAACAAAATATCAAAATGGCTGCTAAATTAAATCTTGACAAATTAGACCTTCAGATTATTCATGAAATGATGGAGACTGCTGAAATCTCATACGCCGATTTGGGAAAAAAATTATTTGTCAGCGGCGGCACCATTCATGTTCGTATCAAAAAACTTCAGGAGTTTGGTATAGTTAAAGGTACAAGATTAAATGTTGATATCAGGCAACTGGGCTATGAAGTAAAAGCTTTTGTTGGAATTTTTTTAGAGAAGAGTTCGTTGTATGATTCCGTTGCTAAAGATTTGGAAATGATTCCGGAGATAGTGCGGCTGAATTATATCACTGGCAATTACAGTATGTTTATTGAAATTGTTTGTAAAGATATCAGCCAGCTTCGCAATGTATTACATGATGAGCTGCAAAAAATAAAAGGTATAGAAAGAACAGAAACTTTTATTTCGCTGGAAGAAGGGTTTAACAGAAATGTGCAGGTGGCGCCGGGGCAATAAAACTTTTAGGTGGCCGAAGTGCTGCTTCTAACATCTACCGCATCTCTTAATCCATTACCGAGTAAATTAAAAGCAAGCACCAATAGCATAATAGCAAAGCCCGGTATTAAAGCCAGCATTGGATTGTGGGTAATGATGAAATTGTAATTCTCTTTTAGCATTAGTCCCCAGCTTGGTTGCGGCGGCTGCACACCAATACCCAGGAAACTTAAACCTGCTTCTACAATAATTGCACTTGCAAAATTGCTTGCAGCAATAACCATTACCGGCCCAAGTATATTTGGTAAAATATGTTTTGCAATAATTCTAAAATCAGTAAAGCCCAGTGCTTTTGCTGCCTGCACAAACTCAAGTTCTTTTACTGCCATCACCTGCCCACGAATTAACCTTGCCACACTCACCCACATTGTTAAACCAACTGCAATAAATATTTGCCAGAAACCTTTGCCCATTGCAAGCGTAATGGCAAATACCAGTAATAATGTTGGTATGCTCCAGGTAACATTGATGAGCCACATAATTATTTCATCTACCAGGCCTTTATAATAACCGGCCAATGCACCTAAAATAATGCCCAGGGTTAATGAAATAAGCACAGCTATTAAACCAACAGTCAAACTTACCCTTGTACCAATAATCAAGCGGCTTAAAATATCCCGGCCAAATTTATCGGTGCCCAGCCAATATTTTTTTGTGATTATGTTTTGTTGAATTGATGAAGGATTATTGAACGTTAGCTGGCTGATGGAATAATACTGAACTACGGTTGTATCAGCATCAATAAATTTATTGATGAGCAGGCTGTCATTTTTAATACTGTATCCATTTATGGGAATTAATTGAAAATGGTTTTTGTTTCCGCTCATAAGATGCTCAATCCATGTTCCATCCCAATATTTTCGTTCGTTTATTTTTAAAAACTGCTGAGTGTACCCCGGCTTCTTTGCCTGAATTTCCACCATTTGTAAATCTGCATTGGGCGTCGAGTCTGGAGCAATTAAATAACCAAATAAAGAAACCAGTACAGCAATACCAATGATAACAAGGCCAAACAAAGCGCCTTTGTTTTTTTTCAGGCGCTTCCATGTTTGTTGTGAGAATGAAAATGATTGTTGCTCCGGCATACTGTAAATTACAAATTCATTTTTTCTTATTTCACTTTTCTGTCTTTCCATTTATAACTGCCGAATTTGCCCAGCCAGCCTGCAATGATTGTGTAAAGGATATGGAATGGCTGCATAATGGGAAACAGCCATAGTAATGTTTGCTTATTAAAGAATTTTGCAACCGGAAAAAGAAAAAATAACTCTATTACTATTTTTAAAAGAAGCAACGATAACCATACCCCAACTATTGACCATTGAATATTGAACATTGGGTATTGATAATTATAGAATATTGCAATTACGGGCAGAGCAAGCATTAGCACATTAAAAAGATACACTAATAATAATACAGGTAAAATTCTTTTATCATCATATTTATCTGCCTTGCTTGCCCACCGGATGCGCTGGTTAAAAAACTCAGCAATTGTTTTTACTGGTTCTGTTTGCACAATGGCTTCTTTTGATTTAAGAAACAGAACATTTTCAGGATAGCGCTTGTATATTTTATGCATCAGCAGCATATCATCGCCGCTGGCAATATTGTCAATGCCGGCAAAGCCGCCCACTTCTTCAAAAGCTTTTTTGCTGTAAGCAAGGTTGGCCCCATTACACATGCTGTGAAATTTTTTATGAACAGAAGCTCCGGTAATTCCCTGCAGCGTCATAAAATCCAAAGCCTGAAAAATTTCGATAAACTTATTGCTGCAATTAATAGAAACAGGCGCTGCAATGAAAACCGCCTTTTTTCCCTCGTAAAAAGCTGCAATGGTTTGCAGCCAATGTTCGGGAACACAGCAATCCGCATCGGTGGTTACTATTAAATCGCCGGTTGACTGCTGTATGGCAACTTCAATGGCTTTCTTTTTATAGGAGTTGAGTTTGTCTGCAACAAAATCTGCCAGAGAAATAAGTTTGATGTTCGTTTGTTGAAAGGATTTTACAACAGATGCCGTGCTATCCATTGAGAAATCATCTATCACTAATACTTCAAATAAATGCTTTGGATAAATTTGGTTGGAAATGGAATCCAGACAGGCTTTAATATTTTGCTCTTCATTTCGTGCAGGAATAACGACGGAGATCTTAGTACTTGGGGTTAGATTCGAAGCCTGCGGTGTAAAGGTTGGGATTGAAACCCAGCTCTGGCGATAATAAATGATGAGCACAGCGTAAATGATAAATAATACGAATGGAATGATGAGTAGCGCCTGCTGCATAGTGGTATGCCGTAAAAGTGAGTGACACAACGATGTTGCCATGGAATACTTCTGCCGGTATTACAAAAATAAATTTTTACAATTCAAATGAATGATTATCTTTGTTTAGTTGCATAAACAACTATATGCCAAACAACCAATTTAAGAAAGGGGAACTCTACAGCTTCATTACAGGCAAAGCAAGTACGGCCATTGGCAGGCGGTTGCAAAAAAATTTTAAGCTGGCCAATGTTGAGATTACAATAGAACAATGGAGTGTGCTTTATCATTTGTGGAAGGAAGACGGCATGAGCCAGCAACAATTGTGCGATGCTACTTTCAGGGATAAGCCAAGCATTACCAGGTTGCTTGATAACCTGGAGAAAATAACATTAGTAAAGCGTACCGCATCAAAAGAAGACAGAAGGATAAACATGATTGTGCTGACAGAGATTGGAAAAAAACTGGAAGAGCAATGTATGGAAATTGCCAACACTACATTGAATGAAGCATTGGAAGGCGTGACGAACGGGCAAATAGAAATTGCAAAAGAAGTTTTACAAAAAGTTTATGATAACCTTAAATAATTTTTATGAGCACTGCAACACTAACCACCATCAAAGGCGGCGAATGGCTGGTGAAATCTTCTACTACTCAAGAAACTTTTATTCCCGAAAGTTTTACAGAAGAGCAGCAGATGATAAAACAAATGTGTGCCGATTTTTTAGATACCGAAATTATTCCGGTGCTTGACCGTATTGATAAACTGGAGCTGGGCCTGATGCCTTCGCTGTTGGAAAAAGCAGGTGAGCTGGGTTTGTTGGGCGTTTCGGTGCCTGAAGAATATGGCGGGCTTGGTAAAGATTTTGTTACATCTTCTTTAGTAGCAGAGTCTATCGGCGGCGGCCATTCATTTAGTGTTGCCAGCGCTGCACATGCCGGCATTGGTACATTGCCCATTTTATTTTTTGGTACTGATGAACAAAAGAAAAAATACATTCCAAACCTGGCAACAGGTAAATGGAAAGGAGCTTACGGATTAACAGAACCCAACAGCGGCAGCGATGCATTGGGTGCAAAAACAAGTGCCAAGCTTTCTGCTGATGGAAAGTTTTATATTTTAAACGGACAAAAATGCTGGATAACAAATGGCGGTTTTGCAGATGTTTACACCGTGTTTGCAAAAATTGATGGCGAACAGTTTACCGGTTTTATAATTGAAAAAGGAACAGAAGGATTTACAATTGGCCCCGAAGAACATAAGATGGGTATCAAAGGTTCATCCACAGTTCAGTTATATTTTCAGGATTGCAAAGTGCCGGTAGAAAATTTGCTGGGCGAAATTGGCAAGGGTCATTTAATTGCTTTTAATGCACTGAACATTGGCCGCTTAAAATTATGTGCTGCAGTGTTGGGTGGAAGCAAACGTTCTGTTACCGTTGCTGCAAATTATGCCAACACAAGAGAACAGTTTAATATGCCCATTGCAAAATTTGGCGCCATCAAACATAAGCTGGCACAAATGGCCATCCGCATCTGGGTTTGCGAAAGCGCAATGTACCGCACCAGCCAGTGGATTGCTGATAAGGAAGAAGAGTTACTGGCAGCAGGCAAACCGTTTAATGAAGCAACGCTTGGCGCTGCCGAAGAATATGCTATTGAATGTGCTATGCTGAAAGTAGATGGCAGCGAAGTGCTGGATTATGTGGTAGATGAAACTGTGCAGATACATGGAGGCAATGGTTTTAGCGATGAATACCCTGCCAGCCGTGGTTACAGGGATGCAAGAATCAACCGCATTTTTGAAGGCACCAACGAAATCAACCGCCTGCTTACGCTGGATATGTTTTTAAAACGTGCCATGAAAGGAAGATTAAACATGATGGGCCCGGCAATGGAAGTGCAAAAAGAATTGATGAGCATTCCCGATTTTGGAAGTGATGATGAAGGTGCTTTTGCAAAAGAAATAAAATTAGTAAGCAATTTTAAGAAAGCAATACTGATGACTGCCGGTGCTGCTGCACAAAAGCTAATGATGAAAATTAGCCACGAGCAGGAAGTGCTGATGAATATTGCCGACATGGCCATTCAAACTTTTAATGCCGAAAGCGCTTTGCTGCGTTGCATGAAGATTGCAGAATTGAAAGGCGCAGAAGCTGCATCATTAGAAAGTGATATGATGAGGGTTTATATAACCGACGCTGCCGATTCAATAAATAAATCTGGCAAAGATGCCATCAATGCTTTTGCGACCGGCGACGAACAGCGCATGATGTTACTTGGATTAAAGCGTTTTACAAAAGCCGAACCATTTAATACAAAAGATGCCAGGAGAAGGGTAGCAGATAAAATACTTACAGAAAATAAATATAGCTGGTAAAATAATTTACTGAGAAAAACCTTTAATGCCCCTGCAAAAATGCAGGGGTGTTTTATTTTTAGTACCAGCTTCAGTTTTTTATAGCAGCATCCTTGCGTCGCAATCCTTTCATCAGCATACCATTGGGCAACATTAAAGCCCCTTTACTTTTTAACTGCTTTTATAGAATACATCACCGGCATTTTTTCATTCATTCCTTTTATACGCCACATGCCATCACCGCCTTGTTCAAGATTATTAAAGCGATTGTAAGGTGAACAAGGGAACTCATTAAACTCCTCAATCGTTAACCCATTTTGTATAAGTGCAGAAAAAATTTCTGCGAAAGGATGGTTCCATCCGTATTCTTTATAAGCAATAGGTGCTTCCATGTTGGCATAAGTACCTGTTTGTTCTGTTACAATTACTTCATCATTAAAATAACTGTAATGCAATTTTTCCATGGCATCATCAATAGTGTGGGATGAAAATCTGCGCTTTTTTTGTGGCACATCCCGTTTTTTACGGAGCTACTTTTTTCCACAAAAAAAGTAGAAGGAAAGACTTCGGAAATAATAAACAAATGCATTGATAATTAGGTAATTATTATAAAAGCCTTGCAGATGATTAAAAAATTAATCCGAAAGTCTTGCTCAGTAAGGGTTATTTAGTAAATTAACAGGCCGTAAATAGTGACACAAAAGGTGCTCTTACTGTATTTATTTTTTTGTTGAAATCCAAAACCTGAGAATGCTGTAAAAAAAATTTCAATATCGCTGTAAAAAAATGTTCACCATTGATATATCTTTAAAGTGAAAAAACCTGCATTAGAATTAGCTGATGCAGAAAACTTATTTTAAGAGTAATTAAAATAGCTTATTACAGTAATCAAATACTAAAGCTAATAATCAGGTAAGTTCAATTGGACCTGCATTTTTTCGGAAAAATATTACTGTTATTTTTTAATACAATAAATAAGAAATCATGAAACTAAGCTACAGCACCCCCAAAGTACTTTTTTCTATATTTTTTACAGCCCTGATAATAGTAGTTGCAGGCTGTTCCCAAAAATCTATTCCAGTATCGGAACAAGAAAATGACATGTACGATGGCCCGGAGGAGGCAGCAAAGATGGAATTTGAGCGTACAAAAGATCCTGCAACAGGGAAGGTGCCAAGGGAATTACTTTTAACGGCCATCGAAAAAACAAGGCTCTCCAAACTTTCGGCTCAGAACAACCCTGCAAATATTAATGCATTAACCTGGCAGGAAAGGGGCTCCAATAGCGACGCTACTGGGCCATCGAATGAAAATACAAGAGCAAACAATAGCATTACTTCGGGTAGGATAAGGGCAGTTTTGGTTGATCTGACAGATGCCTCTGGCAAAACAGTTTGGGTTGGCGGAGCAGATGGTGGCTTATGGAAAACAACTGATATTACTGTTGCTACACCTGCCTGGACCCTCGTAAATGATCTTCTCAGCAATCTTGCTGTTACAAGTATTTGCCAGGATCCCACTGCTACAAATATTATGTATTTTTGTACGGGAGAAGTATATGGTAATTCTGATGCTGTAAATGGCAATGGTGTTTTTAAAAGTATTAACGGTGGCGTAACCTGGGCACAGCTTCCAAGTACTTCTGCCTACACAAGATGTACCAAAATACTTTGTGATGCTGCAGGTAATATCTACCTGGGAACTGCTGGATCAGGTTTTTTAAGATCTACCAAAGTAAGTGGGGGTGGTGCCTGGACGGCTATTCAACCATCAGGTTTTAGTTTAAACACAGCGGATTTTGAAATAAGTTCAACGGGAAGGTTGCATATCAGCGTTGGTATACAAACTGATAGTTTAGGGGCATACCGTTATACGGATAATCCTTCTACCGTTAATTCCGGAACCTGGTCTACGCCTGCTTCCCCCTTTCCTTTTCCTTTAGGCACCTATTGTCGTGTGGAACTTGGTTGTTCTGGAAATACATTGTATGCACTGCCGAGTAACAATTCGGGAATTGTCACAACTATTTATAAGTCTACGGATGGTGGTGCTAACTGGACAACCATTGCCCTTACCGCCACCAATATAACTGATTTAAATGGCTTTGCCTGGTATTCTCTTGCTATCGATATTGATCCTTCCAATGCCAATAATGTAATAATCGGAAACCTTAACTGCTTAAAATCCACCAATGGAGGAACAACATGGTCAAAAATCTCAGAATGGATAGGAACAGCAGGGCAGTATGTACATGCAGACCAGCAAATCATAAAATGGTATGACAATGGCAATAAGCTTTTAATTGGCTGTGATGGTGGTATATTTTATTCTGCCGATAAAGGTGTAACCATTCGTGATAAAAATACCGGCTTAAGAATAAAGCAATTTTACTCCTGCGCCATACACCCTACTACTACTAATTATTTTTTAGCCGGTGCACAGGATAATGGCACCCATCAATTCAATAACGCCGGTTTAAGCAGTTCCATTGAAGTAAAGGGTGGCGATGGCGGCTTTGTAGCTATTGACCAGGACCAACCACAGTATCAATTTGGTTCCTATACATATAATGATTACCGGAGAAGCACTGATGGTGGTGCGACCTGGACTAATGTAACATTGAGTTCAACTAACGGACAATTCATCAATCCATACGATTATGACAATACCGCCAATATTATGTATTGCGGAGATACTCTGGGAAAATTTCGCCGGTGGACCAACCCACAAACCGGTAGTGCATCTGAAGTGGTAGCCATCACAACTTTACAAACAAGTGCAGTATCAGCAGTAAGTGTTTCGCCTTATACTGCCAACAGGGTTTTCTTTGGAACCGCCTCGGGTGATATCGTACAAGTAGATGGTGCCAATACTATTGCCTCAGGATCGGCAGGTACAAACCGCTCTTTCGGCCTGGGGTTGGGAACGGTTTCCTGTATTAATTTTGGAACCAATGACCAGAACCTCATTTGTTGCCAATCCAATTATGGCATCATCAATACCTATATTTCTACTAACGGAGGCGCTAATTGGACAGGTGTTGATGGTAACCTACCAGACATGCCCGTGCGTTGGTGTATGTTTGCTCCCGGTGATAATACCGTAGCTTTTATTGCTACAGAAACCGGTGTTTGGGAAACCAACTTATTGAATGGGGCGTCTACGGTGTGGACTGCCAATAATACTTTCCCCACGGTAAGAACAGACATGATCAAATACCGTTCATCAGATCGTACCATTGCCGCAGCAACACATGGACGTGGATTATGGACTGCCACCCTTCCGCTGACATTTACTCCCGACCTTCAGTTTCAGGCACCCTCAGCCTCGGCAACCGAAGCCACAGCCTCTACCATTGATTGCAGGGGTTATACAGATTATACAGGAAGCATGACCATCGCAAATCCTCCTACCGGAGCAGCCATCGTTACCCTTGGTATTGCGGGAGGTGGTACGGCAACCCAAAATTTTGATTATGCCATTACTACCAACGGAAACTTTGCTACACCTAGTATGGTGCTCAATTTTGCAAATGGCGTAACAACACCTCAGCCTTTTACGGTGCGGATTTATGATGATGCCGCCCTGGAAACAGCGGAAAGTTTTACCCTGAATTATACCATTTCAAATCCGGGAAGCACCAATGCGCAGGCTGGAAGTATCAATCAAACATTCGTTTTCAACATTGTTGAAAATGATGTAGAGCCCATTGGTCAAATCAGCATTTCGGGTGCTGTGGGTATGGATAATACTTTCATAGGCGTACCATTCATGGGTGGACAGTTTGATGCAAGAACACAGGCACTATATACGGCAACCGAATTAACAACTTTAGGATTTACACCAGGAAATATAACTTCTTTAGGGTTTAATGTGTATATAAAAAATAGTACACAGCCATATGAGGGATTTACCATTAAATTAAAAAACACAATAACCACAGCTTTAACAGCAGGGGCATTTGAAGCAGGCGGTACAGCGGTTTACTCCGGTAACTATTCAACATTTCTTGGTATAAATACAATTCCAATCATTCCGTTTTTTTGGAATGGTACATCAAACCTTTTGGTTGATATGTGTTTTAATAACACTACAGCCACTGGCTATGATCACATTAGAGGCAATTCAGACAGCGGCCCTGGAAACACTTACTATCAGAGGCAAAGTAGTAATGTTATACCAGGCTGTGATATTCCAAACTCTGGTTATGTTTATAATGGTACCAGGCCATATATAACATTTACGTCTTCCACCTCAGGAAAAGAAGTATCAACTGCACTTAACAGTACCCAAACAGCTTATCTTGGACCGAATGCGGATGTTTGTTTTTATGATGGTTCGGGCAAAATCTTAGCACGCATTAAAAACCTTACCTCCTTTGATTATGGTTGTACGGAAGTTACCATCGATCGGGCAGGAAATGGAAGCACCCAATTCTGGAATAATGCCATGGCAAACAACCTATTGCAAAAATCAATAAAGATTGTACCCACCAATAATACGGCAAGCGGGCATTATCAGCTCACTTTATATTATACCGGTACCGAAGTTACCAATTGGCAAACTGCTACTGGGCTAACAATTTCATCTGCCCAGGTGGTAAAGGTTTCCAACGGATTTTTTATACCGGATATTAGTCCGTCAGTACCACATATCAGCGATGTAACAATGGTTGCAGGTACTTCGGCTGCTTTTGGAAACGATTATAAAATTACGGGAGATTTTAACAATACCGGATTCTCAGGGTTTGGAGTGGGTGTGCCCGGTAACCCTATTTCAACTGCCAATTTCAAAACCAAGGCAAATGGCAATTTTACTGATGGAGCCATCTGGCAATACAATAATTCGGGCGCAAGCTATGTAGATGCTTTGCAGGCTCCGGGCTCCAATAATAGTGTATTGATACAGGCGGCTCATTCCGTTACACTAAATGCAGGTTTTGTAACCAATGCAGGAAAAACGGTAACAGTGGATGGCATTTTAGACTGCGGTACCAATACAGTAAGCGGGGCTGGAACATTTACACTTTCTCCTGCCGGCACATTGGGCATCGGTTCTCTCAATGGTATCAGCGCTGCTGCGGCCACTGGAAATATCCTGGTTACAGGATTGCGGACCTTCCCTGTTACAGCAAATTATACCTATAACGGATCCTCAAACCAATCCTCCGGAAATGGTTTGCCTGCCACCATCAACAACCTTGTAATTGCCAATACCGGCGTTGCTCCAAACAATATTTTTTCTCTTGAAGCGCCACTTACAATAAATGGCACAACCACCTTAACAAGTGGTATACTGGCCATTGGATCAAATACACTTACATTAAAAGGAACTACAACCTATGGTACAGGAATATTCCGTGGATCTTCAACCTCCAATCTAACAATTGCCGGTACAGTGGGAACCATCAATTTTGATCAATCGGCAGCAGCGAACCGAACATTGAATAATCTTATTATAACCGGAGCAGGCAGTAGTGGAATATCAGGGTCACTTATATTAACAGCCAAATCAGTTACTTTAACTCCGGGGGCTATTTTTACAGTACCTACCGGAAATGTTTTGGAGACAAATTGATGCATTTTTACAGGTGACAACTTTCAAAAAAGGGATCACCTGTAAAATGTATACCTTGCTATATGACCAAATCTACTGCTATATTACTGGTATTATTTGTATCATTAACTCCTTCCTGCAATCGGCAAGTTGTGCCATCGAAAGCGGCCAGCAAAAAAGGTTGCAACAAATGATAAAAAGTAAAGACAGAAATAAATAAAAAATCCCGGAAAGTTGTTGCCGGGATTTTTTTAAACTGCATAAATACAATTTAAAAAATATTTTTTTTGCGTCTTTGCTTCTTACCGTCTTTGCGTGAAACTCTTAAATACTATTTCTTCACTGCCTTTATAGAATACATCATCGGCATCTTATCTCCCATTCCCTTTATACGCCACATACCATCACTGCCTTGCTCTATATTAGCAAAACAATTATAAGGACTGTAAGCAAATTCATTAAACTGTTCAATGGCTAATCCGTTTTGTATAAGAGCCGTAAATATTTCAGAGAAGGGATGATTCCATCCATATTCTTTGTAGGCAATAGGTGCTTCTCTATCTGCATAAGTGCCGGTTTGTTCTGTTACAATTACTTCATCATTAAAATAGCTGTAGTATAATTTTTCCATAGCATCATCCATCATCCAAAGTGTAGGATGAAAATCGGCAATATAAAAAGTACCGCCGGGTTTTAATTTTTCTGCAATCATTTTTGCCCAAAGATCCAAATCGGGCAACCAGCCAATGGTGCCGTAAGAAGTAAATACAATATCAAAGGCCTCCCTAAATCCCTCCGAAGGAGGGACTTTTGAAGCGTCTGCTAAATCGTAAACGTTTGCACAAATAAATTGAGCTGGTATATTTAATTCAGTGGAAATTTCTTTTGCCAGCTTAATTGCTTCGTCACTTAAATCAATGCCGGTTACAATAGCGCCTTCTCTTGCCCAGCTCAAGGTATCCATTCCAAAATGGCATTGCAGGTGAAGCAGGGATTTTCCTTTTACATCACCCAGTTCGTCCAGCTCAATTTTATTAAGTGATGATTTGCCTTTTTTAAAACCCTCCAGGTCGTAAAAGGCCGAGTCTTTGTGAACAGCAGTCCGTTTGTTCCAGGAATCTTTGTTGGCGGCAAAATATAATGCAGGATTTTCCATACCCAATGTTACATAAAAAAACCGCTAACACTCCTGTCAGCGGCTCGAACATGAAGAAAAATCTACACTCTTTTATAGGTTTAAGCTGGTAATATTAGTTTTGGTTTTCAGTAATTAGTTGTTACAAACACCGTATATAATAATAAGATGCCGGGCTTTGTTGCCCAGCCGCAAAAAAAATAAAAAATTTTTTTCAGCCGGCTTCTCCCGTTGAAAATCAGCCTTCGTGCTTTTGCTGCAGGGCACAAAAAAAGCGGAACCTGGTTCCGCTTTCGAATATTTTATAATTGAATTAGCCAAGGGCAACTCTCTTAAACTCAGTCACTTTCAAATCGGCATCTATGCTTTTTAAGTAATCAGCCACCGATTTGCTGTTGTCTTTTACAAAAGCCTGAGCCAGCAAAGTATTCTCTTTAAAGAATTTATTTACTTTGCCCATCGCAATTTTTTCAGCCATTTCAGCAGGCTTGCCTTCTGCCTTTATTTGTTCAATGGCAATATCTTTTTCCCTTGCAATGGTTTCTGCCGGGATAGAAGTTTCATCAACTGCCAAAGGGTTCATTGCAGCAATTTGCATCGCTACATCTTTGCCTGCTTCATAAGCATGTTTGTTCATACCTACCAAAACACCCATGCGGTTGGCACCATGTATGTAAGAAGCAACATAATCTGCATTCACTCTTTCAAAACGGGTGATACCAATTTTTTCGCCAATAGAAGCCAGCTTGTCATTAATAAGTTCCGAAACTTTTTCGTTTCCAATCATCACTTCATTTAACTCTTCAATGCTTTGTGCATTGCGGTCAATGGCTGCGTTGGCAATGTTTTGTACAAAGGCCACAAACTCAGGGTTGCGGCTAACAAAATCTGTTTCGGCGCTAACGCAAAGTATGATACCGCTTTTGTTATCGGCTGTTGTTTGTGCAATGATAACACCTTCTTTGGCTTCACGGTCGCTGCGTTTGGCGGCAACTTTCTGGCCTTGCTTACGCAACCAATCAATGGCTGCTTCAAAATCGCCGTTGCTTTCAGTCAAAGCTTTGCGGCAATCTAACATACCTGCTCCGGTAGTTTGACGTAATTTATTAATGTCCTGTGCTGTTATTGTAACACTCATGTGAATTAAAAATTAAAAATTAAAAATTAAAAATGCGATGTGCATTTTTATGGTTTCTAACTTCTCATTTTAAAAGAGAAATTATTTTCCGGCTGCCGGCCTTCTGCCACCAGCTCCTGGTCCGGGAATCCTGCGCTTTGGTTGAGTTGTTCCCCTTGCTCTTTTTCCTTTATCATCACCTTCGCCTTGTTTTTGTTCAAAACGGGCTGCTTTTGCTTCGGCGCTTTCTTCCGTATCGCTGCTGTCATCATCTTCTTTATCTGCCTGGCGCTCCTGCAATCCTTCTGCAATGGCAGCAGTTAAATAATTAACGATGATAGAGATAGATTTGGTAGCGTCGTCGTTTGCAGGAATGGCAAAGTCAACTTTATTAGGATCACAATTGGTATCAACCATGCCAAATGTGCTGATGTTAAGGCGTTTTGCTTCGGCCAGTGCAATGTGTTCGTGGCCTATATCAACCATGAACAAAGCAGCAGGCACACGGCTTATTTGTGCAATACCACCCAATACTTTTTCCATTTTATCTTTATCACGGGTTAAAGTAAGGCGTTCTTTTTTTGTAAGGCTTTCAGCGCTTCCGTCGGCCAGCATTTTTTCAATGCTCTGCATTTTCTTAACACTTTTGCGAACGGTGTTGAAATTGGTAAGCATACCACCCAGCCAGCGTTCTGTTACAAAAGGCATGTTAACCCGGCGGGCACATTCGTTTACAATTTCTTTTGCCTGCTTTTTTGTGGCAACAAACATTATCTTTTTTCCGCTACGGGCAATTGCTTTTAAAGCAGCAGCCGATTCCTGCAAACCTTCAACGGTTTTGTTCAGGTCAATAATGTGAATACCTTTCTTTTCTGCAAAGATGTAAGGCAGCATTTTAGGGTTCCATTTCTTTTTTAAGTGGCCAAAATGAACGCCTGCTTCTAAAAGTTGCTGTTGTAAGGAAGTGTTATTTTCCATTGTATCTTATTAATGTTGTTATTTAATTATTGTTCATAGTTCATGGTTGATAGTTTATAGTTGTACTGCATTTGCAATGAACTATCAACCATGAACCACTCGCCAGTATTAACGTTTGCTGAACTGGAAGCTTCTTCTTGCTTTTTTGCGGCCTGGTTTTTTACGCTCAACCGAACGTGGGTCACGCTTTAACAAGCCGGCTGCTTTAAGAGCAGGGCGGTAATCGGCGCTAACTTCAAGCAAAGCACGGGCAATGCCCAGTTTTGCTGCTTCGGCCTGGCCTTTTACGCCACCACCTGTTGCATTAATTACCACATCAAATTTTCCGGCGGCTTCGGTGGTTTTAAAAGGCGCTTCTACCTGGTTTTGCAGGTAAACCAGCGGAAAATATACTTTATAGTCTTTGCCGTTTACTGTAATCTTACCATCTCCTTTTGTAAGGAAAACACGGGTTACAGCTTCTTTTCTGCGGCCTACTGCGTTTTTTTGCTTTTCCATTTATTTATTTAGTTTGGAATTTTTAGAATTAGAATTTCAGATCAGCAGGTTTTTGAGCAGTATGCCCATGTTCTGCACCTTTGTACACAAATAATTTTTTGTACATCTTGCGGCCCAAACGGTTTTTAGGCAACATACCTTTTACGGCTCTTTCAATAATGGCTTCGGGCCTGCGTCTCAGCAAATCCTGTGCAGCTTCTTCTTTGCGGCCACCGGGGTAACCACTAAAAGTGTCATACACTTTGTCTTCCATTTTGTTGCCGGTAAGTTTTACCTTTTCGCAATTAATTACAATTACATAATCGCCACAGTCAACGTGTGGGGTGTAATAAGCTTTGTTCTTGCCACGCAATACGGCCGCTATTTTGGCACACATGCGTCCTACGGTTTGATTAGTACCGTCCACAACGTACCAGTTGTGTTTAACGGTAGCCTCGTTGGCATGTTTGGTGGTGAAATGCAGTTTACTCATTGTCTGTTTTTTTTAAATGATTGCCCGGCTATCCCCGGGGCTTTTTTTATTGGACGGCGAAGGTAGGGGCAGATAAGGTTAGTTTCCAAACAAAACGGGAAGTATTTTTTACTGCACTTTTATAAACTGCTGGTTTACAGTAAAATTTTTGACAAAAAATATTAACCACAGCCAGGTTTAGTTTTATTATACCAAACAAATAAAGTACGAACAATAAAAAAGCAGCCCTGTTTAGAGCTGCTTTTTATATAAAATACCCGTTTCCGGAAAGTTTAGTTCATCTTTTCAATTCTCATCTCAAGCCTTTTATCTTTTTTAAAATATTCCATAATCATTATAGAACCGGTTTTTGCCGGAAAAACCCTCAACCATTTTGCTTTGGATGTTAATTCAATTCTGTCGGTTGTGATTTTGCCGCCATCATAACTGATAGAATTAAAAGTTTGCCCTTTAAAATCTTTGCTTCTTTCATAGTCGTGATAACCTACCGAAAAACGGGAATGTTCTTTATTGGTTTGGGTAAAATCGTAATCAAAATTCCTCTCTGCTTTTATCATTAATGCCATAGTGTGTGGGGAAAGATAACCAGCCCCGGCAGGGAGCTCAAAACTGTTATTGTTCTTATCATATATCTGGGCTCCTTTTACTTCAAACTTGCTGTTGAACTGAACCGTAACCAGATCGGTAATCTTAATTTTAAAATTGCTGATGTTAGACCTTCCACCACCTAAAATATTTGCTGCCACACCTAATCCACTAACCACTTTTTTATAACCCTCTCCAATGGCAAAAAAGTTACCATCGCTTGTTTGTAACACTTTATGAAAATAGATATAACCAACATCGGCCACCCGTCCTTTCTTATCTAAAGAAAGATATTTGCCAATTTCATTTTCCCAGGAGTTGTATTTTTTTGATACAATTTTTCCTGTGCCGTCAATTGTCCAAGTTGCAAGGCCAAGGCTAGCATCTTTCATTACTTTTCCATCGGGTTCGTAATATGTACCCAGTAACAAAACATTAGATGAGCCAGCTATAGCTGAAGTGTTCATTGGATAAAACTTGTAGTCTTCTGCCTCTGTAGATATTTCAAATGTTTTTTTGCCTGTAGCAATATCAAGGCCTAACAGCCATGAATGCGGTTGACCTGTCAGTAACCTCTTTTGTTTTACCACTTCAAATATGACGGTAGTTTCTGTAGCACCTAAAAAAATTGCGGAACACCATTTATCCTCCTGTTCTTCTGCTGCTTCATACACCCATTGTTTACGCTGGTCTGTAAAAAAGAAATTTACTTCATAGCTATAATATTTCCCTTCTTTTATAGGAAAAACTGTAGTAAACCCTTTGTCTCCGATACTAAATAATGCTTCATTTGAACCTTCTTCACTTTTGCTGCCGTAAGTTTCTTCAATTAAATTTCTGCTGCGTTTGTTTAATTCCTTGGTATAAGTCATTTTTTGCTTGCCATCAAAGCCATAAGCCCTGTACTCAAGAGTTTTTTCCTTATCATTAAAAAATAAAAACATTATAGAATTGCCATTATAACTTGCTTCCAGTATCGCAACGTTTTTATCATCTTCAAAAACAATGTCTTTTACTTTATTCAGATTATTGTCTAAAATCTGAACTGTATATTGATTGGTTTTTTTATCCACTTTGTCCGATACATAAAAGGTAAAATACCCTTTCAGTTCTTCGCCGTCCATAATTTCGCCTGAGTTGCGGATATAAATCTGCCGTACGTTTTCAATACTGAGTTTGCTCTGGCCAAAATTTGTTTTACATAGAAATACTAAACATAAAATGGTTAGCAGTTTTACAGTTGTTGATTTCATCTTGTTGGGTTTTTTAAAATTGGGTTTATTAATGTGTGTTTAAATTTAATTTGCTTTGTGCAAAAGCCGCTGCAAAATCTTTATCGGCCGCAAACCTGCTTTCGAATTGTTTTAAAAAGAAATAACCAATGCCTGCCATGTCCTGCAGTTTAATGTTTTGAATAAACTCCAGCAAGGTATTATAATTTTTTTCACCCAGCGGCGATGGAAGGCTTACAATATTATTTAAAGTATGATTTTTTTGATTTTCGTAAAATAAATTAAAGCATTTGCCAATGCTGGTAACCACATAAGCATTGTCAGGATACTGTTTGTAAAGTTCCATTGCCAGGTAAAGGCAGCGGCTTATCAGTTTGTTGTCGAAGCAAAATTTCATTGCTTCAAAAGCAAAGGTTTGTTTTAGTTTATTAAAGGCTGCTTCATCCACTAAAAACTTTTTTGCTGCAGCGCTGGATAATTTTTCAATGCCGGGGCTAAGTTTTGCAATCCTTACTTTACAATCGGGGTGCGTTTTCAAAGAGTCTTCTTCTTTGTCAGTGACATTGTTATCGGCAGATACGCTAAAAAAACTTTGTTCTTTTTTTAACCACTTGCTTTGAAAAGGGTAATCAACTGCATTAAAAATAGAACGCAAACCTTCTTCAGTATTGTAAGTGTCTTTATCAATGCTGTCTAAAATGCCAAGGCATGCAAGCGATTCCCTTGTATCAAAGCCAGTGTTCTTCATAAATACCAAGGCCATCGAATCTGCTTCGGCTTCATGCTGCCTTCCGTGCCGGCGGCTGGAAAAAACCATTCCCTTTTCCAGCTTGTCAAGTTCCCTGTTTTTTTCAAATTCTTTTTTCTTAAGCGCCTTCAGCTTTGCCTGAAACTCTTCGGAGTAAAGTGTATTGATATAATTATCTATCGCTTTGTTGCTGTGATTAAGATAAAGATGCGAAAGTTCATGACACAAAACAAAAATCACCTGGCTTTCGTTATCAAGCTTTGAAAATAAGCCAATATTAAAAACAATGGTTCCTTCGCCTGTGCTGAAAGCATTGGGCCAGTAAGCCCTTGAAAAAAGAAACCGGGTTCCCAGGTTTTTTAACGCCGGGTTGGTTTTAAAAATTTCATTGACCAGTGAGGTGAGATAGTTGTTTGTTTCCGCAGTATAAATAAATGCTTTGGCATCAAACATCTCATTTATAAAACCAATTCTTTCTCTGTATAGATTTACAGTGTATTTTTTATTTTCGCCGGTTATGGAAGTGCTGTCTTTAAGATAATTGTCTTTAATTGCTTTTTTAATTAGGGCTAATTGTACAGAATCATCTTTTAACGGCAGATAAGAAGCAGGCTGTTGTGCAAATAATGCTGTTGTGCAGCTGGAGATTAAGAATAAAAAGCAAAAAATAAAACGCATAGTTTTCAGCAAATAAATTTGAACAAATATAATGAGTTTGTTCAGCTTGTCTTCCCAAAAATATTGAAGCGGCCTTATATTTTAACTTACACTGTTTCAATAATTAGAATAATTTTATAGCATAGAAGTAAACACAGCAGCATGAATAAATTTCTTTTAATGATTTTGTTGATTTTGGGAAATGAGGTTTTCAGTCAAACATTGGACAAACCTTTTATTAAACTGGTTGAGCCCACAAAAGAAAGCAACAGTGTTAAAACAGCCAGGCAATTTTTGATTGGCAGTACTTGTAAAACTTGCAGCCTGACCATAAACGGACAAGCCGCCAAAGTTTATGCAACAGGTGGCTTTGCTTATGAACTTAATTTAAAACCTGGTGATACTTCTTTTAACTTAATTGCATTTGCAGCCCCGGACAAATCGCTACAAAAAAAAATTTCCTATTCTTATTCGTTGCCTGCGCCGCCGGATACAGTTAAAATATTAGATATAGCCAGTATTGAAACTTTTCCCGAAGGAAATTTAATAATACAGCCTGGCGATAAAATAAAATTTAGAGTAAAAGCATTAACCAGGTGTAAAGTTGTTGCCAATAAAAATATTCTACTGTTCGAAATGCCTGTTGCTATGCCGGGTATTTACCAGGGAGAATACACCGTAAAAGAATCAGACAGCTTTTTAGTTTTAAAAATCCCAATAACGATTACAGATTCGGTGGGAAAAACGCTTACAAAGGAAACGAAGAACTGGATTTCTGTATTCAGCCCGATGGCGCCAAATGTTGCAGTTACAAAAGGAAGGCTGGCGCATTTGCTTTTTGGTTTGGGAGAAGACAGACTGGGTGGCGCAAAGATTGGTTACTTAGATTCGATGGTAAGATTGAATGTAGTTGGAAAAGTTGGCAGCAAATACAAAGTGCAATTGTCAAAATACCGTACAGCTTTTATTGATGATGGCCTGGTTCAGTTTTTACCAAAAGGAACATTTACGCCGGAATCATTAACCGATACATGGCGAGTGTATGGAGATTCATTGTATGACTATATAACCCTTGGTTTGTTTGCAAGGTTGCCTTACCAGTCTTTCCAGTTAATCAATCCGTCAAAAATTGTGGTGGATGTTTTTGGCGCTACCAACAATACAAACTGGATAACACAATTAGAAAATGTAAAAGAGATAAAAAATGTTTGTTATGAACAAACAGAAGACGGAGTTTTCAGAATCAATATTGAATTAAAACATCCGCAGCACTGGGGGCATTTAATTTATTACAAAGGCAATACACTGGTAATAAAAATAAAACGCCAGCCTGCAGATTTATCACTGAATAAATTAACCATCGCAGTAGATGCAGGCCACGGCGGCAGCAACACCGGCGCAGGCGGGCCAACAGGCTCCTCAGAAAAAATGCTGACACTTGCAGTTGCTTTAAAACTTCAAAAAACTTTAGAGCAGCAGGGTGCAAAAGTTATTATGACAAGAACCACAGAAAAACTTGTAGATAACAAAGACCGTATTTTATTTTATCGGGACAGTATGCCGGATTTATTAATAAGCATTCACCTTAATTCTGCCAGCGACCCAATAAGGGTAAGCGGTACCAGCACTTATTATCGTTACATTGGGTTCAGAAATTTAAGCAAAGCTATTTATGAAAGAATGCTTGAACTTGGTTTAAAAGAATACGGCAACATTGGCTCATTTAATTTTATGCTCAACAGTCCTATAGAATATCCCAATTCATTGGTGGAAACCGTTTTCATCAGCAACCCCGAAGATGAAATGAAAATATTAGATGAAGGATTTCAGCAGCAGATGGTTGATAAGATTGTTTTGGGAGTAAAAGATTTTCTTGCCGATTGCAAAAAAGAAAATCAGTAAATGAGCGCTGGCAATTTCATTTTTACCAAAACTCCATTCACTTTTTTTATTTCATCTTTCACTCCCATCCAGTTTACCAGTAAAACTTCCAGATCAAATTTTGTTTTGTTCGCTGCCTCAGTTGCCTGTGTTGTTGGTGGCATGTCGTTATCATTGATGGCATTAAAAATGCCGGCAAAGTCGCCATTGGCTTTGGTGAAATTCCTGACACCTGAATTTTCAAAAGCAGTAAGTGTGGTGTCAAGTGCATTCAATTGTTTGGCAAGTGCAGGATTTGCTGTTGGTAAAATATTTTTTATCTGCTGATGAAGACTGCTTATTTTATTCAAAGCATCCATGCATCTTTTTCTTCCATCATAACATACATAAGCAAGGCTGTGAATTTTTTCCAGGTCTTCTTTACTTGTTTTTACCCTGGGGTCCATTTTCACTTCAAAGGTTTCAGAAAAACTTTTGCCATCAACAGTAAGTTTAGCGGTGTACATTCCTGGCAACACCCAAGGCGATGTTTCATCTGGTACAGTATTCATATAGATGGCAGATATTGGATAAGCAGCGGGCAAATTCAATGGCGCATAATGCATGTCCCACATAAAACGATGGCTGCCTTCATCGGCAGATAAAATCTGCTGCGGCCTTATCCAGTAACGAGGAATATTTACATCAGGAATTTTATACATTGTATCTGCGGAAGAATATTTCCTTACCACATTTCCTTTTGCATCAAAAATTTCAAGCAGTACATTGTTTGCTTTTTTATCTAAGTAATAATTTATGATTGCGCCGTCCGGTGGATTTTGTCCTGCTGGCTCTTCCTGCGGCAGTGGTGTATCGGGATACATACTCCATCTTACACGGATGGCGGTTTGTGGTTTGTATAACATGGCTGCTTGTTTTATAAGCTGAGTATTTAACTGGCGCAAAGAAGTGATGTCATCCAATATCCAGAAACTTCTTCCATGTGTGCCAATAACCAAATCATCATCTTTAATCACCAAATCCCTGATGGAAGTGGCTGGCATATTTAATCTTAACGACTGCCAGTTTTCGCCGTCATCGAAAGAAACATATACTGCTCTTTCACTTCCGGCAAATAACAATCCTTTTTTTATTGGGTCTTCTTTTACAACATTTATTGGGTCATTGGGCAATCCGTTCACAATTTCTTTCCATGTTTTTCCGCCATTAGTTGTTTTGTAAATATGCGGATGCATATCATCCAAACGAATTCTGTTTACTGCAGCATAAGCAGTGTTTACATCCGTATGGCTTGCATCCATCAATGAAACTTTGCTCCAGCTTGATACTTGTGGCGGCGTAACATTCTTCCAGGTTTTTCCACCATCTTTTGTTACATGAATCAATCCGTCATCGGTGCCAACCCAGATTGTATTGGTATCAATGTACGATGGAGCAACTGTGTAAATTACACCACGCCTTGCCATTTTCTTCATGTCATCTTTTGTATAAATACCAACATTTGCCGGCACATCCCAGCTTTCTCTTGACAAATCCGGGCTGATGATTTTCCAGTTTTTTCCACCATCTTTTGTTTTGAACAATACATTGCCGGCATAGTACAATGTTTTTTTATCAATGGGGTTAAACAATACCGGCGCTGTTCTTAAAAAACGGTATTTGCCACTTCGTACTGCTTCGGGTGAAATGTTTTGCGACTGCCCTGTTCTTTTATCATAGCGTGAAATTTTTCCACCGTAAATAATATTGTTATCCAAAGGATCGGCAACTACATAACCGTATTCTTCTGCACTCACCGGATGCCAGTCTCTGAAAGTTATTTGCCCGTCATTACCTCTTGATGCAATGCCAACACTGCCACTTTCCTGCTGGCCGCTGTAAACATTGTAAGGGAAAGAATTGTCAGCACTTACATGATAAAACTGTGCAGTTGGCTGATTGTACCAGGATGAAAAACTTTCGCCGCCATTTACTGTGATGATCGCTCCCTGGTCACTTGCTATCAAAATAATATTGCTGTTATCGGGATTAATCCAGATCCGGTGATAATCATCGCCGCCCGGTGCACCACGAAAAGCTGTCCATGTTTTTCCGGCATCCATACTTTTCCAGGTAACTACATCGGCGGTGTAAACAATGTCTGCATTTTCAGGGTCTGCTTTTACTTCTGCAAAATCACTTCCTCTTCCCCAGAGTTTTTCATCAGCATTTATATTCATCCATGTTTCGCCGGCATCATCGCTGCGGTAAATGCCACCATATTTACCTGCATCCACTGTTGCATACAACCTCTTGCTGTTTGACGGGGCGATGCAGAAACCAATTCTTCCCAAGCCCTGCTCTGTTGTAGGTAAACCCGTTGCAAGTTTCTTCCATGTTGTTCCTCCGTCTGTGCTTTTAAACAAACCGCTTTCATTTCCATTCCATGCACCATTCTCCCATGGGCCTTGGCGGCCGGCCCACATGTCTGCATAAATAATGTTTGAATTATTTGGGTCAATAGCAACCTGGATGGCTCCGGTATTTTCATCTTTGTATAAAACCTTCTCCCATGTTTTTCCCCCGTCAATTGTTCTATATACACCACGTTCTTCATTGGGCCCATAAGGATGGCCAAGCGCTGCAACAAACAAACGGTTTTCATCTTTTGGGTCAATGGCGAGACCGCCAATTTGCTGTGCATTTTTTAAACCAATGTTTGTCCATGTCTTTCCTGCATCAGTTGATTTATAAATTCCATCACCAACCGATAAATCGGGCCGCTGCAAACCTTCGCCGCTGCCAACATAAATTACATTGGGATTGGAAGGAGCTACCACAACATCGCCAACAGAACCTGTAGGCTGCTCATCAAAAATTGGTTTCCATGTTCTGCCAAAATCGGTTGTTTTCCAAACGCCGCCATTGTTTACACCAATGTAAAAAACATTGGGTTGAGAAGGAACACCCACAGCGCCCACTGTTCTGCCGCCACGGTGTGGGCCAATCATCCGCCATTGCATAGAGTTGAAATATTTTGCATCGAAATTTTGTGCAAACGAATTAGCAGATTGTAAAATAAAAACTGCAAGAATAATTTTTTTCAATGTATAAGAATTCATAATCTGGTTTTGATGGAGTGATTGAAATTACAAAGAAACTTACAGCCGCAGCAAAAAATAAGTTGAATTAAAAATCGGGGATTATCAGCGGAAGCAGCAGCCAGCTAAACAGTGTAATAAGAATGACACAAATGATATTCAATACAAAACCTGTTTTTATCATTTGGTTTAATTTAATGTGGCCACTTGCAAATACAATGGCATTGGGTGGTGTGCCCATTGGCAACATGCTGGCGCAACTGGCACCCAGCGTCATTGGGATGCCAAGTAGTAATGGATTAATGTGTAATGCATCTGCCACTGCAGATATTACCGGGGCCATTACTATCACCTGGGCAATATTGCTCATTACTTCGCTTAAAAAAACTGAAACAAGCGTAACAATAAAAATAAGTACCAGTATATTACTTGTTGCAAAGCCGGCAATATACTGCCCAAGGCTTTCCATCAGTTTTGCTTCTTCTAAAGATTTTGCCATGGCAATGCCCCCGCCAAATAATAATAAAATCCCCCATGCCATTTTTTTTGTATCGCTCCATTCCAAAATTCTTTCATCGGGTTCATCTTTTGTTCTGCCACTTGGTACTATGAATAAACTGATGGCACCCATTAATGCAATAATGGTATCATCTAATTGAAATATTCTTTGTGAAGAATTAATAATGTCTTTGGTAATCCACAAAAAGGCAGTGCTGCAAAAAATAATCAATACTCTTTTTTCCTGGCGTGATAAAGGGCCCATTTCCTTTAATTCGGCATTGATATAATTTCTGCCATCAATACTATGTGCCAGATGATTTGGATAAAGCCATTTTACCATAACAAAATATAGTGCCAGCAGTAAAATAATGGCCAATGGCATGCAAAGCAGCATCCATTTTATGAAATCAATGCCATGCTTATAATGGTCATTCAAATGCCTTACATAAGCCACATTGGGCGGCGTACCAATAATAGTGGCAATGCCACCAAAGTTGCTGGCATAAGCCAGCCCCATCATAAGTGTTAATGAAAAGTTTTTGATATTGGCATTGGGGTTGGCATGTTTACCAATAACATGAATTACCGAAGCGGCAATAGGAAACATCATCATGGTAGTGGCGGTATTGCTCAGCCACATACTTAAAAACCCGGTTGCCAGTATAAACCCCAGTATTATATTGTTGCCATTGGTGCCGGTAAGTTTTATAATGCTTAATGCAATACGCTTATGAAGATGCCATTTTTCAATTGCCAGGCCAAGGAAAAAACCACCCAAAAAAAGATAAATAATAGAATCAGAATATGCTTTGGATGTTTCTTTAATAGAATTTATATTAAGCAAAGGATATAAAACCAAAGGTACAAGTGCCACCACTGCAAGCGGCATCGCATCCAGCACCCACCAGCTTATCATCAGCACGGCAATGGCCAATACTAACTTTGCTTTAAAAACAAGGCTAAGAGGATTTGCAAAAAAGAAAAATAAACACAGTAATACTCCAGTAAGCAGAGCGGCTTCTTTTCTGTATTTGTTTATAAAATTTTGCATAGCAGGATTGATACAGGTAACAATTTAAAACAGTTTCGCCAATATATTAATGCCGGGTATAACTTTGTATTTCATTAATCAATAAATATATGAGCAACTTAGTTACAGAATTTAATGAGTACCGCACTAAAATGAACGAGGTTATTTTAAGTAAGGAAAATCTTGTTATAAAACGCCTGTGGAATTTAGATACCAATACTTACGCCGAAGGCGCACTGGATGTAAAGACAAAAGAACTGCTTGGGCTTGTTGCCAGTATGGTACTGCGGTGCGATGATTGTATTAAATATCATTTGGGTAAATCGCATGAACTGGGTATTACCACAGAGCAGATGTATGAAGTATTTGCAGTGGCAAATATTGTTGGTGGCACCATTGTTATACCACATACAAGAAGGGCTGCTGAATATTGGGAGGAGTTGAGTATAAATAATCAATAAGCATTTCTTGTTAGCAGACCGCTAAATTGAATATTGAGTGTTGACATTGTTTATTGAACATTTATTTTAATTAACTTTATGCCTCAATAATTGTTATATGCCAGATACAGCTACAGTAGCAACTCCGACCCCATTAACAGCAAAAGATTTTGTAACCGACCAGGAAGTTCGCTGGTGCCCTGGTTGCGGAGATTATTCCATTTTAGCCCAGGTGCAAAAAGTGATGCCCACGCTGGGTATTCCAAGAGAAAATATTGTTATTGTTTCCGGCATTGGTTGCAGCAGCCGTTTTCCGTATTATATGAATACCTATGGTATGCACAGTATTCATGGCAGGGCAACAGCCGTTGCCAGCGGATTAAAAGCAGCAAGGCCGGAACTAAGCGTTTGGATTGTAACCGGCGATGGCGACAGCCTGAGTATTGGCGGCAATCATACCATCCATTTGCTTCGCAGAAATTTTGATGTAAATATTTTATTATTCAACAACCAGATTTACGGATTAACCAAAGGACAGTATTCACCTACATCTGAACCAAATAAAGTAACCAAGTCAACTCCTTACGGAAGCATAGATCATCCATTTAATCCGCTGGCACTGGCCATGGGTGCCGATGCAAGTTTTATTGCCCGTACTATGGACAGGGATCCTAAACATATCCAGGCAATGCTGCTAAGGGCGCAGGCGCATAAAGGCACTTCGTTTTTAGAAATATACCAGAACTGCAACATTTTTAATGATGGCGCTTTTGAAGTGTTTACCGAAAAAAGCAGCAAGGCAGATGAAGTATTGTTTTTAGAACAGGGCAAACCATTGATATTTGGTGCCGCACAAAACAAAGGTATTAAGTTAGACGGTTTTAAACCCGTAATTGTTGATTTGGCAACAGGTGCCAGTACTGATGATTTGTGGGTGCATGATGATAAAGATTTTTATAAAGCTCAGATATTAATCCGCATGTTTGATGACCCAAGGCTTGAAGGACATTTGCCTCGGCCGTTTGGTGTTTTTTACGAAACCGACAGAGCCTGTTATGAAGATGTAATGAAATTACAGATTGAAGATATTATTGCAAAAAAAGGCAAAGGCGATTTGGATAAGCTGCTGAGAGGAAATGAGACCTGGGTGATAAGTTGACCAACGAAACCCAATACCCCCTCCGTCGCCCCCTAAAGTGGGAACCTGGAGACTTCAGAGAAAAAGAGTCTTTATAAAATATAAAAAGTGGCTTCATTTAAAATGAAACCACTTTTTAATTTGAGAAAAAATGTAGAAATTATTTTACTGCTAAGTTCCCCTTTAGGGGGCGGAGGGGGTTAACAGTCCTTGCTTTAACAAATACTCCGCAATCTGCACGGCATTGGTAGCAGCGCCCTTGCGAAGATTGTCACTCACTATCCAGCAGTTTAAAGTATTGGCCTGTGTTTCATCCCTTCTTATCCTGCCAACAAAAGTGTCATCTTTTTCATGCGCCGTTAATGGCATGGGGTAAATAAAATTGGCTACATCATCTTTTAAAACAACACCCGGTGCCTTGCTCAATAAATCTTTTACTTCTGCAATGTCAAAATCATTTTCAAATTCTATGTTCACACTTTCGCTGTGGCCGCCCATGGTTGGTATGCGAACGCAGGTGGCGGTAACTGCGATGGAATCATCTCCAATTATTTTTTTAGTTTCAAGAGTCATCTTCATCTCTTCTTTTGTATAACCATTTTCCAAAAACACATCAATATGCGGAATGGCATTTAAGTCAATGGGATATTTGTAAGCCATTTCTCCTTCAATACCTTTTCTTTCGTTCATCAATTGAGTAACAGCTTTTACGCCGGTGCCGGTAACACTTTGATAGGTGCTTACCACTACTCTTTTAATTTTGTATTTGTCATGCAGCGGTTTTAACACCACCACCATTTGAATGGTAGAACAATTGGGGTTGGCAATTATCTTATCTTCTTTTGTAAGCACATTGGCATTTACTTCGGGCACCACTAATTTTTTTGTGGGGTCCATGCGCCATGCACTGGAATTGTCAATTACTGTAATGCCTGCAGCAGCAAATTGAGGAGCAAGTTCTAATGAAGTGCTGCCGCCTGCTGAAAAAATAGCAACGTCTGGTTTTGCAGCAATGGCATCAGCGGCACTCACAATTTTATACTGTTTGTTTTTAAAAGTTACTTCTTTACCAATTGATTTTTCTGAAGCAACCGGAATCAATTCATCAACCGGAAAATTTCTTTCTGCTAAAACCTGTAACATTTTTGTGCCTACCAGGCCTGTGGCACCAACAACAGCTACTTTCATTTTATTATTTTTATTTTGGTTATAAAAAAACCTTCCGTTTCGGGAAGGCTGTAATTAATTTATTTTGGATAAAACAATTATACCTTCTCTGCTGAAAAAGATTTTTTTAATTGTTTTATGGTTTTTATTAATTGCTGCATTGCAGAGCAAAAATAACCGCAAACAACTATTCATCCAAATTATTTATTTTTTTATATTTGTTAAAACGCCGTTCATGCACCGTAAAAACTACCTGCTGATTTGTTGTATATTAACCGGCTTTGCTGTTAATGCACAAATTGCCAACCGCTACGATATTGTAATTGATGAACTGATGGCCGACCCAACGCCACAAATTGGGTTGCCTAATAACGAATGGATTGAACTGAGGAATACTTCTAATGTTGTTTTTAATTTATTAGGCTGGAGGATTGGTGATGCAACCGGACAAAGCGGCACGATGCCCAGCTATAATTTAAAACCAGACAGTACGGTTATTATTTGCACAGCCAGTGCGGTGGCCGCTATGTCGGTTTATGGGCCAACAATTTCTGTAACCAGTTTTCCATCCCTGGATAATACCGGCGATGTTATTTATTTGCGAAGCCCACAAAATAAAATCATTCATACAGTAAGTTACCTGGACACATGGTACCAGAATGAGTTAAAGAAAGATGGAGGCTGGACACTGGAGATGATTGACACTAAAAATCCATGCAGTGGTTTTACCAACTGGAAAGCAAGCGTTGATATTAGCGGAGGCACACCGGGAAGAAAAAATGCTGTTGATGCTAATAACAGGGATGTAACTGCACCACAATTATTAAGAGCTTACGCAACAGACAGCGTAAATATTGTGTTGGTTTTTGATGAACCGCTGGATAGTTTGAAAGCGGCAACCGCCGCTTATTATTCAATAAGCGATGGCATTGGTGCTCCGCAAATTGCTTTGGCAAATTCTCCTGTATTTGATAAGGTGAATTTAAAGTTGAATGTTGCATTGCTTCGCAATAAATTTTATTCTGTTACTGTCACCAGTTTAGTAACTGATTGTGCTAACAATGCAATCGGTTCTAAAAACTCGGCAAGGGTTGGCCTGAGCGGAGTAGCAGACAGTTTGAATATTGTTATCAACGAAATTTTATTTAATCCTGCATCCGGCGGAACAGATTTTGTTGAGATTTATAACCGCAGCAATAAAATTATTGACTTAAAGCAAACTTATATCGCCAACAGAAGTTCAACAGGTATAATCAGCAGCATAAAACAATTAAGTGCCGATAATTATTTATTGTTTCCGCAGGATTTTATGGTGATAACAGAAGACCCCGCAATTATCAAATCACAGTTTATCTGTAAAAACCTGGATCCTTTTGTAACAGTTTCTTCCATGCCTTCTTTTAATGATGACAAAGGCGATGTAATTATTTTAAACGCACAAGGCAACAT
>JANNAM010000004.1:0-4075 GCA_031384415.1 Bacteroidota bacterium | reverse complement strand
TCATAAATCATAATTGGTAAATATGCTTAACATTGGAATACTCGGACTTGGCGAAGGCCGCAGCACCATCTCTGCCGCTCTACAAAGCAGTAAAGTAAATCTTAAAATGATTTGCGATGCCAATAAAGATTTGTGCGTACGGCGAGCCGATGAATTTAAAGTGTACGAGTACACAATTGAATACCAGGAAATGTTGGACGATGCAGAAATTGACATCATCGCCATTTATACACCCGATCATTTACATGCCGAGCATGTTAAACAGGCGCTCTTGCATGACAAACATGTTATCTGCACCAAACCTTTTATTGATGATTTAAGCAAAGCAAAAGAGTTAATCAACTTACAAAAAAAGAGTGGCAAAAAGGTTTTTGTTGGGCAAAGCTCAAGATTTTTTGAACCATATAAACGGCAGCGTAAAGATTTTGAAGAAGGAGTAATTGGAGAACTGATTACAATCGAAAGTCATTATAATGCAGATCATCGCTGGTTCCTGGAGAAAAAATGGGCACTTGAAAAATCATTTAAATGGTTGTACGGCGGTTTAAGTCACCCGGTAGATTTTATAAGATATTATTTACCCGATATAGAAGAAGTGATGGGTTATGGCATGATTAGCAGTAACGGAAAAACAGCCGGCTTAAAAAATGAAGACACGATGCATTTTATTTTTAAAGCAACGGATGGAAGAATAGCAACAGTGAGCGGAAGTTATACCGGCCCAACACAGCCAACCAAAAGAGACAGCGGTATGAGTTGTGTGCTGCGTGGTACTTTAGGTGCAAGCCAGGCCGACTATCATGAATTACGTTATGCTGTAACAACCAAAGAAGGCGAAGAAAAAATAATTACCTGGGGCGACAGTACCTTAAAATATTATTTCCGTTTTGAAGGACAAAGTCACCATGCCGGCGAGTACCAAAATTACCTGGAATATTTTGTTGACAGCATCGAACAAAATTTTACAGCCTTTCCCAATTTGAATGAAGGGATTGGTACTGTGGCTTTGTTGCAGGCGATGGATAAAAGTTTGCAGACCGGTATGCCGGTTAAGGTGAGAGATATTTTAAAAGAATACGACATAGAGTTATGAGTTATGAATGATGAGTTATGAGTGTTTTAAACTTCTAACTCAAATTTTGATAGCGCACAACTCATAATTTATAACTCAGAATTTATAACTTGAACAAGATCTACGATAAACTCACTTCTCTCGATTTTGCTATCGTTGCCATTTACCTGGTAGCCTTATTAATCATTGGATACATCGCCAGTTTTAGAAACAAGAAGAAAGACGAAACGCTTTTCATGGCGGGCAATTCGCTCAACTGGTACAATATCGGTTTCAATATGTGGGGCACCAATGTAGGTCCATCCTCATTATTGGCATTTGCAAGTATAGGTTACACGGCAGGAATTGTTGGCGGAAATTTTGAGTGGTATGCTTTTATATTTTTATTGTTGCTGGCCATGGTTTTTGCGCCAAGGTATATTGCCAGTAAGGTAAGCACCATGCCAGAATATATGGGCAAGCGCTATGGAAAAAGTACACAGGATATTTTAGCAGGCTATGCTCTTATAAAAATATTGATAAGCTGGCTTTCCCTGGGTTTATTTAGTGGCGGTATTTTGGTAAGGCAAATTTTAGGAATTCCCATGTGGCAATCCACTATTGTGTTGGTAGCTTTTTCCGGCTTATTTACTTTTATGGGAGGGTTAAAAGCCATTGCAAAAGTGAATGTATTTCAAATGATATTGCTTATCGTTGTTTCGCTCACCTTAACTTTTTTAGGGTTAAGGGAAATTGGGGGCCTAAGCGCTCTGATTAATAAGACGCCTGCAAATTTTTGGAATCTCACGCATCCTGCTTCCGATCCTGGTTATCCCTGGCATGCAATCTTATTAGGCTATCCGGTTTCGGCGGTTGCATTTTTTTGTACCGATCAAAGCATGGTGCAAAGTGTGCTGGGGGCAAAAAATTTAAAGCAGGGCCAGTTGGGCATTAATTTTATTGGATGGCTTAAAGTGCTGGCATTACCCATGTTTATTTTGCCGGGTATTATTTGTTATGTGTTATATCCAAACCTGGGCGATGATAAATTGGCATACATGACCATGGTCACCAATTTATTTCCTGCTGGCTTGAATGGGTTGGTAATTTGTGTGCTGATCGCCGTATTGGTTGCAACCATCGGTTCATCTTTAAATGCATTAAGCACAGTTTTTACAAAAGATATTTATGTAAACAACATTAATAAAAACGCAACCGTAAAGCTACAGATCAATGTTGGCCGGTTGGTGGTAATTGCAGGCTGTGTGCTGGCAGTGCTCATGGCCATTGCATTGGATAATATACAAGGAAAAACTTTGTTCGACATCTTCCAATCGATACTCGGATATTTAGCTCCGCCACTTGCAGTAACTTTCTTACTAAGTGTGTTTTGGAAACGTACCACCAAACTGGCAGTTAACTTGATTTTATCAGCAGGTTCTGCCATTAGTCTTTTTACGGGCATGTTAAATTTATGGATCTTGCCACCCAATCATGAAACAGGCGATAACACCTGGTGGCCCCATTATTTTTTAGTTTCCTTTTATTTGTTTGCTTTTCTTTTTGTATCAGCTATTGTAATTTCCTTGGCAGATAAAAATAAAGTGAAAGCAAGCATCGAAGAAAACGAAATGCCAAAAACCAGCAGGCAGGTAAAAATATTATTCGCTTTACTGGGTTTGGTAATTCTATCATTATATCTCATTTTCAATTTTCATTAATCATGAATACATTTTTTTCTTTTGAGCCCGGCCCCATTACTACTATTAAACATCGTTGCGAACTTGTTTTGTTCTTCTTTTCTTTTAATAAAAAAAAGGAAGAATCACACTTGTACAGTAGTAATTCTATTGAGCAATACCACAATGCAACTGCTGATTATTCAAAAAATCCTTTGCAGCTTCAGAGTCAAAAGCCCCCCCTTCGCAGGGGTGTAGGGATGCTTTTGGTGCTATTGTTTTTATCCCCCCTTTGGGAGGTGGGGGGGCTGCATGCCCAAACATGGATTTGGTACCCTGGCGATTTCGAGATCAACCTCGCCAACAAAATGCAGAACCGGAGAACAGATCGTAATACCTTCTTTCCTCCGTTCTGGAAAATGGATGCACATTATGTACTGATGGATTTTCATAAAGTATTTGATCTGAAGGCTCCTGAAGAAATTACTGTTTATGCAGAAGGAACATTCAATTTAAAGTTGGATGGCAATGCCGTGGAAAGTGGTGTTAATAAAATAACCGTACCTGCCGGCAAACATAAAATAAATGTAAAAGTGTGGAACCAGGCCAATGTGCCCGCCATATTTGTACTGGGTAAAACAATTGTAAGCGATGCAAGCTGGCTGGTAACTTTTGAGGATAAAGAGTGGATTGATGAAAGCGGAAAAACATCTGATATCTCCGACACGAAATGGCTCAACGCCGGAAGCTGTAATTTTAATGATCCAAAACAACTGCCATCAGCATTCAGATTGCCAACAAAAAAATTGACTGCCGTGTCCTTAACAAAAAATAAAAATCAATACCTTGTTGATTTTGGTAAGGAAACATTCGGCTTTGTAAAACTCCACGGAATAAAGGGTACAGGAAAAATTTCATTGTATTATGGCGAGTCAAAAGAAGAAGCTTTATCTGTAGAAGACGCAATGACGCTTGACAGGCTGTGGTTTAGCAAGCCGGTAAGAACAGATTCGGTAATGATCCTGTCTAAAGCATTGCGCTATGTAAATGTCATCTGCGACGGTAATATCAGCATTGATTCAGCCAGTATGCTGTACGAATATGCTGATGTAAAGCAAAGAGGAACCTTCACCTGTTCGGATGAGCAGATCAATAAAATTTATGAAGTTTCTAAATACACATTCGAATTAAATACCCGTGAGTTTTTTATTGATGGTATTAAAAGAGACCGCTGGGTGTGGAGTGGCGATGCGTTACAAAGCTACTTAATGAATTATTATTCTTATTTCGATAACCCAACAGTAACACGAACCATACAGGCTTTGCGTGGTAAAGATCCGGTTAC
>JANNAM010000202.1:0-23870 GCA_031384415.1 Bacteroidota bacterium | reverse complement strand
CTTTCCATAGCGCCGGCATTATCGCCCATTTCTTTCTGAATTTTTGCTTTGTATAAATACATCCAGAAAGGTTTGTCGGCAGCAGCAATGGCTTTGTTTAAATTTTCAAGTGCCTTAGGAAGGTTATGGTCAAATTCATTGTAAAACTGGGCAGCCTGCCAGTAAGGTTTTTTTTCGCCCAGCAGTGCAATTTCGATCTGTTGTCTTAATTTGTCTTTAATGTTTACAGTAATTGGAATAATCACAGCCTTTTTCTCCCACATAAGATGCAGTTCGCAGCTTTCGGCTTTAATATCGGCAAACTGCATAGTGAAAGTTTCGGCTTTCATTTTCATCTTTAGCGGGGCTACTTTAAAACGGGCAACATCTTCTGTTTCTTTATAACCATCAATACCCCAGTTGGTAAGTCCTTTGTTGATTACAATTTCCCAGTTGTCAACACCGGGTATAGTGTAAATAACATAAGTGCCGCTATCTAATTTTTTACCGCCAATTTCAACGGCGTCGCTGAATTTAATTTTGGTAGCGGCGTTGGCGCCGGTACGCCACAGTTTGTCGTAAGGAACAAGGTTGCCAAAAATTTTGCGGCCTTTGGCGCTGGGCCTGCTGTAAGTGAGTTCAATATTGCCCATACCAAAAGCCTGTTTAATGGTTTGTGTGGGCGAGGGCGCAGGCATATTTACCTGTGCGTTTGAAAATGTAAAAGAAATCAGAGCCATTGCGGCGAAGCATAATTTTTTCATTGCAAGTAATTTTTAGAAAACAAAGTTATGTAAACGATGAGAGAGTGAAATGGCAGCATATTATTTTGGTAAAATCCTGTAAGAGCCTGCTGCTTCTCCGTCTCCTTTTTTATCCCATACCCTGAAGGATACGATGTAATAAGGGCTGCTGTTTACATTGCCTGTAACAACAGCGCTAAGCCTGACCATTTTTGCATCATCGGCGTTGATGCCACTGACTGTATATTTTGAAAAAAGATCTTCAGCATTCAGTATAACTGTACCGTCGGCAGCAGTAATTTTTTCGGCGGCACCAATAAAAGATTTGCCATCCTCCACTTTAAAGCCATCTAGGTTTAAATTCAAAATAACTTTTTCATCTGCGCCAGCTGTTACTTCTTTTGAAAAAACATTTCCATCAACGCTGCTTACAAATGCTCTCGTTACTTTTAACCCCCCGGTTTCTGCAATATCCACACCGCTCAGCAACTGGGCTTTGGTTCCCGTTTCTTTTGAGGATGTTTCGTCGTCATCGTTGCTGTTTGTTTTTTTAGAGTCGGCAGCTTCATTTGTTGTTTCTTTTTTTTCATCTGCTTTAGCTGCTTTGTCATTGTTATTGCATCCAAAGCATAAAGTAAGAGAAAGGGCGACTGCGGGAATTATCTTTATCATAAATGGTTTGTTTATGCACAAGTTAAGTGCAGGTTTGTAATTTTCCAAACAAGTTTGAGAGAATTAGAGTCAAGAACTAAAGTCAATAATCATTAGTCAATCAACTGGTTCTTCATGGCATAGAAAACAAGGCCAACAGAGTTTTTTACGCCGAAGCGTTCCATGAGGCGGTCTTTGATAGCTTCTACGGTACGGGCACTTATTTCAAGCTTTTTGGCTATTTCGGCTGCAGTAAATTCCATGCAGGTGAGGGTGAGCACTTCTTTCTCCCGTTCGCTGATGACCACTTCGGAGGTGAGGGAGGGATTGAATTTTTGCTTGGCGTAATTTTTTTTGATGAGCACTTTGTTTACAAAAGGGTTGAGGTAAAAACCCGTACGCTGCACATCCATGATGGCCCTTTGAATTTCGGAAGGCTCGGTATTTTTGAGCAGGTAGCCTGCGGCGCCGCAGTCCATGAGGTGGCCTACAAAGCGTTCGTCTTCGTACATGGTTAATATAATAACCCTTATTTGCGGATAGAGCCGGGAGATAACTTTGGTGGCATCAATGCCATCTTTGATGGGCATTTTTAAATCGCATAAAATAACATCGGGGAGAAATTCAGGTATTTTGTCGAGCAGGTCCTGACCATTATCGGCTTCCATAACAAAACGTATGTTGGTGAAAGAACGTAATGAAAGGATGACCCCTTTTCGGAAAATCTGATGGTCGTCGGCTATGGCTACTTTTATTTCTTCCATAAGAGTGGATGCTTGCGATAAAGTTAGTGAAAATAAATTTCCTATTTCATCTTTTACCTGCTGCTTACTCATCAATTTTTTCTTTTTTGCTTCCCGAATGGTCGGGACAGGTCATCCAGAAAAGAAACAAAAAAAGACACCGGCAAAAAGCCTCATCCGTCCTTCGGTCACCTTCTCCTGCTGGAGAAGGGAAATGGATGAAATTTTTTTTACCTTTTTTGCCGGAAGCAGCTATGTTCGGCTGAAGTACTACTGTGACCTCTGCATTAGTTCTTTACTCTTGATTTTGGTAGAGTTTAATAAAGCGGAGCGGTTTTTTAAAGCATTGGTTTTAAAAACAAATAAGACTTTCACTATGCGATACCAGACTACTTTATACTTCTACTTTAATATCCTTTATCTTTTTTTCCATGGGCACTTCGATGTTTACTTTGTAATAAGTGTGGCTGGCATCGAGTTCGAAATGAATTTGACCTTTCAATACTTTTATGCGGCTTGAAATGTTTTTGAGGCCAAGGCCAAGAGCGCTGTCGTTCAGTCTTTCGTATTCGGACTGGGTGAGGCCGTTGCCATCGTGGTGAACACGGATATACATTTTGCGGTTGCTTACATGCTGGGTAAGATGAATGAAACCGGCGCTGCTGTGTTTTAGAATATTATTTACCAGTTCCTGCACTATGCGGAAGACAAGGAGTTCCTGCTCTACATTGAGGCGGATGCGGTAGTCGTGAAAACGTACGCTTGCATTCATGCTGCCGCTGCCGTTTATTTTATTGAAGAGGTCGGTGATGGCACTCTCGAGCCCAAAGTTTTTTAGCGTGGGAGGCATCAGGCTGTGGCTGATGTTGCGGATGAGCAGTATAGCATCGTCAACAATTTGCCGGGCAGCATAAATGCTTTGGAGCTGGGTGGCTTTGTCCTGGTTAACAAGGTTTTCATTAAGGTAAAGGCGGGCTGTGGCCAGTAGCGGGCCGGCATCGTCGTGCAGGTCGGCGGCAATGCGGTTGCGTTCTTCTTCCTGAAAACGGATGGAGGCATTGATCATTACCTGCTGCTTTTCGTCTTCCAGTTTTTTGAGGGCAGCATTTTTAATCCTTATTTTACGCTGGTGATAAACTACAAAATAGATGATACTGAAGGTAAGTACCAACATGCCAAAAGTACCCAGGAAAAGGAGAATGGGAATTGCCAAAAAGTTGCCTGTGATGTGCAATAAGAGCATGTTGGCTTGCTGTTAGTTTAAGTTATTTATAGGGTAGTTAAAGTTGGCATCATCAATATTCTCATC
Organism: Bacteroidota bacterium; assembly: GCA_031384415.1. GTDB lineage: Bacteria > Bacteroidota > Bacteroidia > Chitinophagales > Chitinophagaceae > Ferruginibacter. Next base: position 20,445 of record JANNAM010000202.1, on the reverse strand, counting down.
ATCACTATGTAATATGGGCTGTTGCTTTTCTCTAATTAATACTGCAATACATAAGAGAATATTTTTTAGAATAGTAACTGAGCTGTAAATAAGTGTATAATTTCTTTTGAACTCATCATCAATGACTGATATTGATTTTGAGTAAACGAATAGAAAAAAATTGCCGGAAAAATATATGAAAAAAGCTACAGCTAACCAGAAAATAAAAGTCGAAGTAAATGGTTCTGGATTATCCTGATTTATTTTTTCAATGAAGAAATAAATGATAAGAATAATAAAATACAAACACTCAATAAGTAGCGGAAGATAAGCAAGTGAAAGTCGTTGGCTATTTATATAATCTACCACACAAAGAGCAATGAATGGAACAATAGCAAATAGAATAATTTTTTTTACAATTTTAGCTGTTATGGAATAATAGAAAATAAAAGATAATAGAGTGAACTCGAGAATATTATGCAACCTTACAGGTGTAAAATAATAACTTTTATATTCAGTGAATATATTTGCTAATAAAAAAACAATAATTGCCAGTATTGTCGTGAATAAGGCGTATAAAAAAAATATCCTTTTCTCTTTTGTTAAAACCCTATTTAAGGTAAATAACAAAAAGATAAAAGGAATTGCTTCAGAGCCTATCGTTAGGTATTTTAAATCTTGTAGGATAATTGATTATTTAATTTCAAATATAATCAATCATTCAATAATTACAAAATTCAAAATATTACGAAAACATGAGTTCAATTAAATCCCAGTTCGTGTTCATAATAATTTTTTTAGTGGTTTAAAGTAATTTTCGAACTGCTAAATTCGTTCGAAAATGGCTTTTTCAGAGGTAAATTCACAACTTATCCACATCTAAAAAAATCGTTTAAATATAGATGGAACGTAATTTTCAGCCAAAAAAATAGGTATTTTAACGTACCCATTAGAAGTAAATGTACGGAATAAAAATAGTAAAATTACTATTGAGGCAAATCGGAGGTTTACTGTGGGGTTTTACGATGGCGATAATTGGGGGGTAGAAGATAAGGATTATTATTAGCCCCCAAAGCTAAAGTGAAAGATTTTGACTTTTATGCAAGCCATTGTAGGTTCTGCTTCTATTGAATGACAATAATGCTGTTGGGTTTAGCTTCCCCGGCTTATGCCAGGGAAGCGAAGGCCTTTTTAGAATATTGGATTTAAAACGGGGCTTTAAGCTGGGAATTTGAAAAAAATAGTTGATTGACACAGGCAGCACGGCACAAACTGGTTTCTCTTTTGGATATTTGGATTCCCGTATAAAACGGGATAATTCTGGTTATTTTGGATTTTGGATATATAAATTCGGTGAACCTTGTCAATCAACTGGTACAAATGTACAGCCTGTTAAGGGTTTGCAAAAGAGCAGAACTGCCCGTTTTTTTGTTTGTAATATTTACTTTTTGCAGCGTACAAGTGCAAATGGCCATAGTAGAATAACGTATATTTTTTTTAGTAGAAATACGGGGAAAATTACCTGCGAAGGATAAAGACGGAGGTTGAGATTGAGGTTAAGACTTAGGTTATGCGGAGTAAGCGTAAAGACTTTGAACCTAAACATTTAAAACAGCACATGCAATGATATATGTACTTAAAATTGTAACTTTAAGCCGATTTATTTTAAACCCATTGCCAGATAACTATGAGTACAGATCAACAAATTAAGATTGCTATAGCAGATGACCACAAAATTTTCAGAGACGGAATAAAGATGGCACTATCAGGCAAGAAAGACCTGAAGATGCTTTGGGAAGCTGAAGACGGGAAGGATATGATGCACAAGATTTCGATTAAAAAGCCTGAAGTGCTGTTGATGGATATAAGAATGCCGGAAATTGACGGGATAAATGCGATACAGATTATACGAAAGGAATACGAGGATATAAAAATAATAGTGCTTACCATGTACGACGACCAGCAAATGATAAGCAAGATGATGGAAATGGGTGCCAATGCCTACCTTACCAAAACCACCGACCCCGAGGAGATTTACAATGCCATCCTTACCTGCATGAACGATGATTTTTATTTTAATGACCTGGTTAACCAGGCGGTGATGGGCAAGCTGATGCAAAAGAAAAATGTGCGCCAGCATTATGGTGCCAACGCCACAGCCACTTTTAATGAAAAGGAAATAAAAATACTGCAACTGCTTGCAGAAGATAAAACAACCGATGAAATTTCTAAAATTATCTTTTTAAGCCCCCGAACTATTGAAACTATCAGGCAGAACATGAAAACCAAGGTAAATGCTAAAACCATTGGCGGGCTTATAATGTATGGTATGCGCCATAAGTTAATAGAGTAGTAATTACTACATAACAGTATTTACAATCCGCACAAGCCCAAAAAACATAGTAAAATCCCCATCTCGAACATAGGGTAATTACCCTCTTTCTTTCCTGCAAATATAATTTGAACTTGCACACAGCGTTATAGGTAAGTAATCTACTACCTAAACCGAAAAACCAGTTATTATGTTACCCGATTCAAATACTGACCAGCCTATAAGAGTAATTATTGCCGATGATCATGTACTTTACCGTGCCGGCGTAAAAACTGCACTGAGCGCTAAAAAAGACGTGAAAGTTATTGCAGAAGCTGATAATGGTATGCACTTACTTAATATGGTAAAAACGATTGAAGCCGATGTGGTTTTACTTGATATTCAAATGCCGATTATGGATGGCATTGCCACTTTACCTGAACTTAAAAAGCAATGCCCCAATATTAAAGTGATTATGCTTACCATGATGGACGACCAGAGCATGATTACCAAACTGATGGAACTGGGCGCCAACAGCTACCTTACCAAAACAAGTGACAGCGAAATTATTTACGAAGCTATAAAAACCTGTTACGAACAGGAATATTATTTTAACCAGCTTACCAATAAGGCATTGCTTACAAACCTGAAGCAAAAAAATTACCCCGGTCCGCAAAAGCTGATGCAGATGGAAGCACAGTTAACAGATAAAGAAGTAACCATACTGAGGCTTATGTGTGAGGAAAAAAGCACTAAAGAAATTGCTGAAGTGGTGGAATTAAGCCCCCGGACGGTGGAAGCCATCAGGGATAAGCTGAAAGTGAAAACAGGGGCAAAGAGTACGGCGGGCTTAATTATGTATGCCGTTAAAAATAATATTTTAGACGACGCATTATAAGATACCTTTCATAACTGCATGAAACATTGCTTGCACTCCTCCTGATATTTTCGGGAGGATTTTTTTTTGCAGTTTGCCACTTCGTGTTATAAAGGCATATTTGCAATATGATTTACTTTAATTGTAATGGAAAAATTTATGCCAGAGACACTGCCGTTATTGGTGCCGATAACCGTGGCCTGCGCTATGGAGATGGTTTGTTTGAAACAATGAAAGTAAAGGACGGGAAATTAATTTTTGCAGATGAACATTTAGCAAGATTGTGGAAAGGCATGCAGGTTTTGCAATTTGATATTCCAAAACATTTTAGCCCTGACATTTTAGAGGAGCAGATAATCAGCCTTGTAAAAAAAAATGGCCATGATAAAACTGCAAGGGTGCGGCTGACAGTATACAGGGGTGATGGCGGGCTGTATGATGCTGTAAATCATTTTCCGAATTATATAATACAAACATGGAAGTTGCCGGAAGACAACGGAGAATGGAATAGCAATGGCTTAGTACTGGGGATTTATGAGGATGTAAAAAAAAGCTGTGATATTCTCAGCAACCTGAAGCACAATAATTACCTGCCTTATGTAATGGCTGCACTACATGCAAAAAAAGAAAAATGGAATGATGCCATAGTGCTTAATACTAATGAAAGGATTTGTGATACTACAATTGCCAATATCTTTTTTGTTAAAGACGGGATTGTTTCCACACCAGCTTTGCCCGAAGGTTGTGTGGCGGGGGTTTTAAGAAATTACCTTATTCAGCAATTGAGAAAAGAAGACTGGCAAATTGAGGAAAAGGAAATTACTCTGGCTGAACTTGAAAATGCAGCGGAGGTTTTTTTAACTAACTCCATTTATAATATCCGCTGGGTGCAACGTATTGGCAATAATGAATATGGTAATGCTGTTACCCAAAAAATATATGCTGCTGTTCTTTCAACCATTTTATAATCTTTTTGTTTTGTAAAGAACAACAAACCCATTTATATGCAGGCCGTAAATATTTTTTGGTTTCGGCGAGATTTAAGACTAACAGACAATGCTGCATTGTACCATGCATTGAAGAGTAATAGCCCTGTTGTGCCCATTTTTATTTTTGATAAAAATATTTTAGACAGGCTGGCCGCAGGGCACGATGAGGAAAATAAGAAAGACCGAAGAGTGGAATTTATTCATGCTGCTCTGGAAGAAATACAGTCAGCCCTGGTTGAAATGGGTGCTTTATTAGAAGTATATTACGGAACACCGCAGGAAGTTTTTAAAACAATACTTGCTAAATATAAAATTGAAAACATTTTTACCAATCATGATTATGAACCTTATGCTTTAGACAGAGATAATGCAGTAGAAAAACTGTTAAAAGAAAATGGTGCAGGCTTTCATACTTATAAAGACCAGGTAATTTTTGAAAAAGATGAAGTACTGAAAGATGATGGAAAACCTTACACAGTTTTTACTCCGTACAGTAAAAAATGGAAAGCGGCCTTAGCTGAATTTCATTTAAAGCCATATCCAACCCAAAAATATTTTTCTAATTTTTATAAACAAACTCCTGCTACCATTCCTTCGCTGCATTCAATGGGTTTTGAAAACAGCGGCAAACTTTTTCCTTCAAAAGAATTAAATGAAGCAATTGTATCAAAGTATAAAGAGAACAGGGATTTTCCGGGAATAGAAAGTACTTCTAAATTAGGATTGCACCTGCGTTTTGGTACGGTAAGCATACGGGCAGTTGCAAAGCAGGGAAAAGATTTATGCGAAACTTATTTGAATGAACTGATATGGCGTGATTTTTACCACATGATACTCTGGCATTTTCCGCAAGTGGGAAAAGGCAGGGCATTTAAACCGGAATATGATACCATTGAGTGGAGAAGGGATGAAGGTGAATTTGAAAAATGGTGTAATGGACAAACAGGTTACCCGATTGTAGATGCAGGTATGAGAGAATTAAATGAAACAGGATTTATGCACAACAGGGTTCGAATGGTGGTGGCTTCTTTTCTTACAAAACATTTGTTATTAGACTGGCGATTGGGCGAAGCATATTTTGCAGAAAAATTATTAGACTTTGATTTGGCAGCCAACAATGGCGGCTGGCAATGGGCGGCTGGCAGCGGTTGCGATGCAGCGCCTTATTTCAGGATATTTAATCCTTATCTGCAAACACAAAAATTTGATCCGCAATTAACTTACATAAAAAAATGGGTGCCGGAATTTCAGGAATTTACTTATCCTAAACCAATAGTGGAGCATGAAATGGCAAGAAAAAGATGTTTGGAAGTTTACAGTAATGCTTTAAAAAGAAGCCTCCTCTAAACCTTCCTGCCCCGATTAGGGAGACTTTACAAATATATCATTCATCGAGAAAACTGTATCTGGATTTATCTTCTGATATACTTCTAATAATTTTTTTACTGCTGCTTTTCCTTCTTCTCCCAAATCGAGAGAAAAATTATTTACATAGAGGTTAATATGTTTACGCATCACCTCTTCGCTCATTTCCTGAGAGTGTTTGCGGATATAATCATTCAGCTCAGGATAATTTGAAAATGCGTATTCAATGCTTTTCTTTATCAGCCTGTCAACTTTTTGATGCAGTGTCAAATCAAAATTTCTGTTCATCACAATTCCACCAAGAGGAATTGGATTGCCTGTTTCTTTCTCCCAGTAATCGCCCAGGTCAATTATTTTATGAAGGCCTTTTGCTTCGTAGGTAAAACGGTTTTCATGAATAATAACTCCCAAAGCCCCCTCTAAATCTCTTCCGGTGGGGGAGACTTTCGAAGCACTTTTTAAAACGAAGTCTTCTATTTTATCGTAGCGTAAAAAGATTTTATTTTTTGCATTGGGATAAGCCAAAGAAAAAAGCAAATGAGCTGTAGTATGTTCACCAGGAATTGCAATGGTTAGTTCTTCAACTTTCTCATTCCTTATTTCAAAGTCCTTATTTCTTATTAATAAAGGCCCCACACCAGTACCCAACGCACTGCCGCTATTTAGTAAAATATATTTATCTAATACTAATGGCAATACCCCGTAACTGAGTTTGGTAATATCTAATTTTCCGCTAATCGCCCATTGATTCAGTGTTTGCACATCATCCAGTAAAGTATCAAACTCCAACCCTTCAGTATCAATTTTATTATTGACTAATGCATCAAAAATAAAAGTATCGTTGGGGCAGGGAGAGAAGCCTAAAGTAAGTTTCAAGGTTAAATTGTTTTATTGTTTAATTGTTCAATTAAAGTGGTGAGTTCCTGAGAAAGATTTTCAACTGATTCTTTCAACTTCCATTTTGCTTTGTCTCTTTCGCCAACAAAGTTGCTGATGGTTCTTATTTGAAGGAAAGGAATTTTTTCCTGCAGGCATATATAATGCAGAACTGCGCCTTCCATAGTTTCTATTTGCGGATGAAATACATTTTGTCTTTGTTGTTTCAGTAATGTGGAATCACTTACTGTATTTACAGTAATGGCATTTACTTTTTTATATGGCAATTTTTCCAGCAATTCATTATCATTAATAAGCCAGCCATTCTTGAAAGGGAATCCGTTTTTATCAGCCAGTGCTGTATCAAAAACAGGTTGAAATATTTGTTTTTCTTCCATACCCACATCGCCAAAGGCATCTTTGTTTACTAATACAGTCCCGCCCAACAATAGTTCATCAGTAAAGCTTCCGGCAAAGCCGGCCAGAATTACCAGGTCATAATCTATCTGCTGAAACCTTTTTTGCAAATGATAAAGTGTGGAAGGAACGCCAACACCTGTAATCAAAACATCGGCATCTTTATTTTCTGCAGTAAACAATGCAATTTCATCATTGGTGGCGGCGGTTATCAATAATTTCATGCTGCAAATTTCAACCTTTTTGATGGAATGTTGTTAATCTATCTGCGTTACCTTTGCCAAAAATATTTGCAATGGTTTATTTAACAAGGGTAGAGCATTTTAATGCGGCACATAAGCTTTGGAACCCCGACTGGACGGCGGAGCATAACAAAGAAGTTTTTGGCAAATGCGCCAACGAAAACTGGCATGGGCATAATTACGAAGTGCATGTAACAATAAAAGGAGAGCCCCAAAAAGAAACGGGTTTTATTTTTAATGCAAAAAGGCTGAGCACTATTATCAATGAGTATGTGTGTGATAAAATTGACCACAAAAATTTGAATATGGATGTGGATTTTATTAAGGGCGAATTTACAACTGCTGAAAATCTTACGGTTAAAATCTGGCAACAGCTTGAGCCGGTTTTAAAAAGTGAGGGAGTGAATTTGCATTGTGTAAAACTGCTGGAGACACCGAGGATTTATGTTGAGTATTTCGGAAACTAAAGACCACAGTTTTTAATATTTAGCATTTTAACTTTAGAATTTATTTTTTTATGTCATATACCAAAACGGATCATTACGACGAAGATGTAACCAAAGGTTTGATTGAGAACTACAGGAAAAGTATTGACCTGCTGGGAGAAGATTCTTCGAGGGAAGGCTTATTGAAAACACCTGAGCGTATTGCAAAAGCAATGCAGTTTATTACGCAAGGCTACGGGCAGGATGCAAAAGCTATTCTTAACTCGGCCATGTTTCACGAAGATGTGAGTGAGATGATTATAGTGAAAGATATTGAACTGTACAGTATGTGTGAGCATCACATGCTGCCATTTTATGGTAAGGCGCATGTTGCTTATATACCCAACGGATGGATTACAGGATTGAGTAAAATTGCAAGAGTGGTGGATGTTTTCAGCCGCCGCCTGCAAGTGCAGGAGCGGTTAACAACTCAAATCTTACATGCAATACAGGATACTTTAAATCCACATGGTGTGGCAGTAGTAATTGAAGCATCGCATTTATGTATGATGATGAGGGGTGTGCAAAAACAAAATTCTGTTACAACTACTTCCGCTTTCAGCGGACAGTTTGAAAAAAACGAAACAAGAAGTGAATTTATGAAACTGATAAATGCCAGGCTGCATTAATGCCCCTTCTAAATCCTCCCCCGAGGGGAGGACTTAAAAATGCATTCCCCGATAGTTCGGGGATTTTTTATTTTATTTGTAATCTAAATCAATCAACGATGGCACATGCATACATATTTCCCGGCCAGGGTTCTCAATTTTCGGGGATGGGAAAAAATTTATACGAATCAAATACTCATTCAAAAGAGTTGTTTGAAAAAGCAAATGATATGCTCGGTTTCAGAATTTCTGATATCATGTTTGGCGGCACTGATGAGGAACTGAAACAAACCAATGTTACCCAGCCCGCCATCTTTTTACATTCTGTTATTGCATATAAAACATTGCCGGAGGCAAAACCTGATATGGTTGCCGGCCATTCGCTGGGAGAATTTTCTGCATTGGTTGCCAACAAAGCTTTGCATTTTGAAGATGCTTTGAAATTGGTTTCTGTCAGGGCCGGGGCGATGCAAAAAGCTTGTGAACAAAATCCTTCTACCATGGCGGCAGTGCTGGGGCTAGCAGATGATAAAGTGGAAGAAGTTTGTGCTGCTGTACAAAATGAAACCGGCGAAGTGGTGGTAGCTGCCAATTATAATTGTCCCGGGCAATTAGTGATAAGTGGTTCCATCAAAGGAATTGAAATTGCCTGCGAAAGAATGAAAGCCGCCGGTGCAAAAAGGGCATTGGTACTTCCTGTTGGCGGTGCTTTTCATTCGCCGTTGATGCTGCCTGCTAAAGAAGAACTGGCTGCTGCAATTGAAGCAACACATTTTCATCCTCCCATTTGTCCTGTTTATCAAAACGTAGTTGCCAAAGCTGTTACAGATCCTTCGGAAATAAAACGGAATTTAATTGACCAGCTAACTGGTGCAGTAAGATGGACGCAGAGTGTGCAGGCAATGATTGCTGACGGGGGAACTCATTTTACAGAAGTTGGCCCCGGCAAAGTTTTGCAGGGTTTGGTGTTGAAAGTGAACAAAGAGATGGTTACCGAAGGAGTAAGTTAAATAAGAGTGGGGCGCCGAAGGCGCCCCACAAAAATATAATGTGAGAAAAGTGGAACAATGATTTGCTTTTGAACGGAGCGTCGCCACTAAAGTTCAATCAGGGAACAAATGAATGTAACCCCAAAATTAAACACCTAAAGTTGCCAGCACACTGTTCATGCTCCTCACTGCATCGGCGCTTTTATTAAAAGCAGCCTGCTCGTCTTCGGTTAATTTATAATCAACAATTTTTTCCCAGCCATTTTTGCCAATTACAACAGGCACACCAAGGCAAATATCATTTTGTCCGTATTCACCTTCCAGGCTTACACAGCATGGAAACAATTTCTTTTCATCTCTTACAATACTTTCAACCAATGCGGCGCCTGCGGCACCGGGAGCATACCATGCAGATGTTCCTAAAAGGCCAGTGAGTGTGGCACCACCAACCATTGTGTCGGCAACCACTTTCTTTAAAGTGTCAGCATCTAAATGATCGCTTACCGGTGTTCCCTGATATGTTGCCAGCCTTGCCAGCGGAATCATAGTAGTGTCTCCATGGCCGCCAACAACAACACCCTGTAAATCGGTAGCTGTGCAGCCAATGGCAGTTGACAAATAATATTTAAACCGGCTGCTGTCTAAAATGCCGCCCATTCCTATAATCCTGTTTTTTGGTATGCCGCTGCTTTTTAAAGCAAGATATGTCATGGTATCCATCGGGTTGCTGATAACAATGATGATGGCATTGGGAGAATGTTGTAAAATATTTTGAGTAACTGTTTTTACAATGCCGGCGTTAATGCCAATCAGTTCCTCTCTTGTCATGCCGGGCTTGCGTGGAATACCGGAAGTAATAACTGCAACATCGGTTCCGGCTGTTTTACTGTAATCATTGGTACTGCCAATTATATTGGTGTCGAAGCCAAGCAGGGTGGCGGTTTGCATCATATCCATTGCTTTACCTTCGGCAACGCCTTCTTTAATATCTAATAAAACCAGTTCTTCGCAAAGCTCTTTACGGGCAATATTATCGGCACAGGTTGCGCCAACGGCACCGGCACCTACAACAGTTATCTTCATAAAAAAATCGTTTATAAAATGATGAAATAATTAATGCGGCAAAGGTAAGGGAGGATGGCGGATTTTGGGTTTGGGATTTGAATAACTGGTTATTTTAGCCTTACAAAGTTTTAACGATTTAGAAGGAATAGCTGGACAGATTATTTCGTTATCAGGATGAAATCAATAAACCCATGTTTAAATCCTTCCGGCTTGTTTTGTTATTCCTTCTTCCACTTTGTTCTTTTTCTTATGCAGCTGCCATACAATTGAAAGCAGCTTATGATGAAAAGAGCAACAGGGTTAAACTTAACTGGAGTAAAACGGATAAAAACATCAGGGAATTTACTTTGCAAAAAAGTACCGACCAGTTTAAGTGGGTTGATATTGCCTTTCAAAAAGTTTCGGATTACAACAACACACAGGTTTTCCAATTTTATGATGAAAAACCTGCAAAAGGGAAAAATTATTACCGGTTAAAAACAATGCTGGCTTCGGGCACCCAAATATTTTCGGCTGTGGTAAATATAAATGCAGCGCCGCTCACTTACAACTGGTTGATGTATCCAGTGCCGGTAAAAGATATTCTTACACTTCAATACAAGGGAACAGCGCCCATAACAGGTGTTATTAATATTTTTATTCAAACCATGTCGGGTTATATTATTACAAGGTTGCGTTGTGCATCTTACAATACTACCATTCCAGTAACGGTCAGCAATCTGGGTAAAGGTGTTTATGATATACGAGTAATAATTGAAGATGAAATTACCTGGAATGACCGGTTTGTAAAGTAAACAGCAACATTAATCTTTCAGCCATTCAAGCATTTGTTTTTTTGTTGCTTCGCCCTGGCTGATGGCAACAAACTGGTTTTGCTTATTGTAAAAAACCAACACAGGAACTGTTTTGGGCCTGAAGAAACCGCCGAAATAATATTTATAATCTTTGCAAAGATGAACGAAGGGATATTTATCAGTTTCAAATTTTTTAGAGAAAGCTGTTATCTTTTCCCAGGTTTCTGTAGAGGTTAACACTATCTGCACCGATTCTTTTACGACCGGTAAATTTACCAGCATTTTAAATTGCTTCTGGCAATGTTCACACTCAGGGTTAAACAGCATGAAAATCGTTTTCTTTCCTTTCACCAGGTTTGAATCGGTAAAATAAACAGAATCTTTTACTGCAATTAATTTAAACGAAGGAATATTTTTATTTTTCCAGTAAGCGGCAGTTGTGTCTGGCTGCGTTGTTTGAGAATAAGAAAATATACAGCAAAGCAAAGAGAATAGAAAGAGCATACTTTTCTTCATTGGCATCAGTCTGCGTAATCTGTGGCTATTATTAAAGTTCATCTGCAATTTTTTCTATAGGCACACTGCCATCAAATGATTTTACAAACTTCCCTTTTTTATTGTAGAGGAATATGGCGGGAAAACTTCTAACATTAAAAAAAGTACCAAACATATAGTTGGCATCCCGGCCAATGGTTATGTTTGGATAATCTGCAATTTTATATTCTTCGTAAAACTTTTTGATGTAGCTGAAATCCAGCGACGAAACCATTACAATTTGTACCTTTTTAAATAAGTCAATATGGGCTTTCAGTTCATTTACTTCATGCTGGCAATGTTCACAATCGGGGCTGAACACAATAATTATGGTGGCTTTCTTCCTTTCTAAATTTTCTTTGGTGAATTTAGTGCTGTCGGGCACCTTGCTGATGCTGAACAGCGGAATGGTTGGAAAACGGAGGTATAAAGAAGTATCTGCCTGCGAAAAGCCGGATTTGCCAATGCAAAAAATGAATAAAGCCAGAACAATTTTTTTCAATGCTGTAAATTTTTATAAAGCTAATTTTTTTTGGCCCAATTAAAACGTTTGCCGCAGGCTAATAACTTTTAATTAAGAATTTCGGAATTAGCCTTTCTGTCGTTACTTTTGCAACCCGCCGCAAAAGGCGGTTAATTACTAAACAAAAAATTATGGCAACTACAGCAGATATGCGTTCGGGGCTCATCCTCAAAATTGACGGCAGCCTTTACTCAGTGATAGATTTTGGACAAAACAAAACTGCCCGTGCCGCTGCAAAAGTGTGGGCTAAGCTTAAAGGCGTAGATAATAACCGCACCATTGAGCAAACCTGGAACAGTGGCGAAACCATTTTCCCGGTAAGGGTGGAAAAGAAAACTTACCAGTATTTGTATAAAGATGATACCGGCTACAGTTTTATGGACACCGAAACATTTGAGCAGATTACAGTGCAGGAAGCCATGATTGATGCTCCCAAATTTTTAAAAGACGGGCAGGAAGTAAGTGTACTCATCAACGGCGAAACAGACCAGCCAATGGGAGTGGAGCTGCCCGATAAAATTGTACTGCTGGTTACTTACAGCGAGCCAGGAGCAAAAGGCGACACTGCCACCCGTACTTTAAAACAGGCAACGGTAGAAACAGGCGCAACCGTAAATGTTCCCCTGTTTGTGAACGAAGGAGAACTGATAAGAGTGAACAGCAAGACTGGTGATTATGTAGAAAGAGTGAAATAATAAATTCTTAATTTTTTCATAGCTGTAAAAAGGATGACTGCGTTGTAGTTATCCTTTTTTTAGTTTTACCCATTTTAGGCACTTTTTCATAATATTTTACCCATTTTACCCCCTTTTTTGTCGATTTTTGGCTCAAAACGTCCCATTTTTATTTTTAAATAGTTGCATTTGAGTAATCATTTACTACCTTAGCCGTCCGATTCAAACTTACATTTAACCATTAATCTACTAAAATGGACATCAAGCAAATTCAGGAATTGGTTAAGTTGATAAACAAAACCAATATTGGAGAAATAACCATCGAAGAAGATGGAACTAAGATAACAGTCAAACAAAAAAAAGAGCCTAAACAAAATATAATAGCATCAGCAAACCAACCGGTTTATTCAGCATCTCCGGCTCAGCAACAACCAACAGCACCAGCATCATCCGCCACCCCACCACCTGCAAAAACAGAAGAACCCAAGCCCGATAATTTAATTACTATAAAAAGCCCCATGATTGGCACTTTTTACCGCCAGGCCGGCCCGGGCAAACCCATCTTTGTAAATGTGGGCGATGAGGTAACAACTGGCAAAGTTGTTTGTATTATTGAAGCCATGAAACTGTTTAATGAAATAGAAAGTGAAGTAAAGGGAAAGATTGTGAAAGTGCTGGTGGAAGATGCCAGCCCGGTAGAGTATGATCAGCCTTTGTTCCTTGTGGATCCATCTTAAATAAAAATTCAAAAGTAAAAATGTATCCACTTTTGAATTTTTAATTTTGATTTTTTAATTCTTAATTCTACGATTGTGTTTAAAAAGATACTTATTGCCAACAGGGGAGAAATTGCACTTCGTGTCATCCGTACCTGCAAAGAAATGGGCATTAAAACGGTTGCGGTTTTTTCTACTGCCGACCGTGACAGCCTGCATGTTAAGTTTGCCGACGAAGCCGTTTGCATTGGCAAACCTGCCAGTTCCGAAAGTTATTTAAACATGGCTCATTTAATGGCTGCGGCCGAAATTACCAATGCCGATGCCATTCACCCTGGCTATGGTTTTTTGGCAGAGAACAGCAAGTTTGCACAAATTTGCAGCGACCATGGTATTAAGTTTATTGGCCCCACTCCTGAAATGATTAACAGCATGGGCGATAAAATTACCGCCAAGGAAACTATGATAAAAGCCGGTGTGCCCGTGGTGCCAGGCGGAGAGGGATTATTAGAAAGTGTTGACGAGGCAAAATCACTTGCAAAAGAAGTTGGCTACCCGGTAATTTTAAAAGCTACTGCCGGTGGCGGAGGAAAAGGAATGAGGGTGGTGTGGGAAGAGGCCGAAATGGAACGCAATTATGATATGGCTAAAACAGAAGCCGGCGCTTCATTTAAAAACGACGGCATTTACATGGAAAAATTTGTGGAGGAGCCACGCCATATTGAGATACAAATTGCCGGAGACCAATATGGAAATATTTGTCACCTTAGCGAACGTGACTGTTCTATACAGCGCCGCCACCAAAAGCTGGTGGAAGAATCACCATCACCTTTTATGACCGATGATTTAAGAAAGCGCATGGGTGATGCAGCCATTAAAGCTGCTTCTGCTATTAATTATGAAAGTGTGGGCACCATCGAATTTTTGGTGGACAAGCACCGCAACTTTTATTTTATGGAAATGAACACCCGTATTCAGGTGGAGCATTGTGTAACTGAAGAAGTAATCAATTACGATTTAATTAAAGAGCAGATAAAAATTGCCGCAGGCGAAAAAATCATTGGCCGTGAATATTTTCCGCAGATGCATGCCATTGAATGCCGCATTAATGCCGAAGACCCTTACAACGATTTTCGCCCAAGCCCGGGAAGGATTACTGTATTGCACCAGCCAGGCGGCCACGGCGTAAGGGTAGACAGCCATGCTTATGCAGGCTATGTTATACCGCCCTACTACGACAGTATGATTGGTAAACTGATTGCCATCGCCCAAACCCGCCATGAAGCTATTGATACCATGAGCCGTGCCCTGAGTGAATATGTTATTGAGGGTGTTAAAACCACCATTCCTTTTCACCAGCAATTGATGCGTAACGCTGATTTCCGCAGTGGAAACTTTACTACTAAGTTTTTGGAAGGGTTTAAGATGCAGTAAATATTGCAGTTTGTTTTAGATTACATTTTGTATTTCCTATTGCCGCTGCTGTTTTCGCCACCATCTTTTCACAATTACCTGCTGCCTTGTATTGAGGAGGAAGAAAATTTTTCTTCTCAGTTCACTGCGGCGTTTTCTTTGCTGCAGTTTATATTCCCATATCAATGTTTTGATGGCAGCGCTTTGCTGGGGGCTAAGGTTTAAATTTTTGATTAATGGAGGAGTTGCTGTGTCGGAAATTTTTTTTTGTGCAAGAGATATTGTTGCTAAAAAAAAGCAACATAAAAAAAGAGAAAGCAGGTATTTCATTGATTGTAAATTTCAATGTAAGACTTTTGCTATACCTGTTTGTTTAATTGATTATTTTATCTGCAGCCAGTTAACACCATCCGATATAATTTCGATACCGGTATTGGCATTTACAAGTGTAGAGCTTGTGCCAAAGAGATTTGTATAAGTTGAAATTATTTTATCTGCACCAGTTATGTTTACGATATTATATCTCCTGCTGGTGCAGGTACCGGCTGCCGGCAATTGTATAGAGGCGGTTCCTGAAAAATACCATACAGCAGCGCTGTTGTTTAAAGTAACAGTGCCACTGCCGGCCTGAGTGGAGATGGTGGTAGCGAATGTGCCGTTTATTACAAGGGTAGAGTTTGCTGCGGTGACGCCAATGCCAACGTTAACTGCATCAGCACCAATGCCACCGAGAATAAGATTGCTGCTGGCTGATACTTTTGAATTGTAGCCAAGAGCTGTTGATTTGGTAATACCATCGAACATTACATCAGCAAAGGATCCCAGGGCAGTATTATTGCCGCCTGTTAAATTAGTTTCGAGTGCATAAACACCTAGTGAGGTATTAAAGCTGCCTGTTTTATTATAATGCATTGCCCGAAGACCGCTTGCGGTGTTGTTACTTCCTGTACTGTTGGAATCAAGAGAATAAAAACCGCTTGCAGTGTTATTACTTCCTGTGCTGTTGTTAAAGAGTGAATTGTATCCGTTAGCAGTGTTGTATTCGCCTGTCATGTTCCAGTATAGTGCAGAATAGCCAATGGCTGTATTGGCAGATGCACTAATGTTGTGAAAAAGTGATCCAAAGCCAATTGCTGTATTGGAACTGCCCGATCCGTTTTGATTGAGAGACTGAAAACCAACAGCAGTATTTTGAAAACCTATCGTGTTTGAAAAAAGGGAAGCATTACCGAAGGCAGTGTTTCGGGAACCGCTGCTGTTGAAATAGAGCGACTGGATGCCGACGGCGGTGTTTTCGGGGCCAGATGTGTTAAAATAAAGTGCTCTGAAGCCAAAGGCCGTATTAGATGAAACAGAATTGCTGTTGCCTGCCTGGTATCCAAAAAAAGTAGTGCCAATCTGGTCTATCTTTCCTGCTTTTTGATTGTTTATCCTGAAGCTGAGGGGTACATTATCAGTAGTGCCAATAAAATTGGTTCCGTCAAAAGTCCCTGTATTACCTGTAATTGACCAGCCAGTGGCAGCAGCGTCTAAATTTTTCCAAATAGCTCCTGTATTGTACCAGAAAGAATTAGTACTTGTGTCATACACCAACAGCCCTTTGGTATTGGGTATGCTTAACCGGGCTGCAGCATCCATCCGGGGAATCAGCATTCCTTTAGTTCCGGATTTAACATCCAGTATTGCATTGGCATCTGCATCTGAGCCATCTGTATTGATAGCAAAACTTTGAGCATGCACAGTGGTTGTGAAACAAAAAAATGCTATTATAATTAATACTTTTTTCATGGCCGGTATGGGGCTTTGTAAAACGGAGCCTTTACAAGCTGCAAGATAAAGAAATTGGGGGTAGAAGTTTAGGGGTTTAGATGGTTTTGAGGTTTAGGGGGCAACTTATCCTTTTAGTTTATTTACCAAATCCACATAAGCCTGCATTGCTTGTTCTTTGCTCTTCCCTTTTAGTGCTGACCATGCTTCAAATTTTGCTTTGTTTACAAAGTCGAAAGGGTTGGATGGAGGGTCAATGTTTACATCGCCTTCATTACCCTGTTTGTATAAAGAATATAACTCCAGCAAAGTTTCATTGTCTGGTTTTTTAGCAAGTGCTTTGCTTTCAATAGCAGCTTTTTCAAATTCTTCTTTCAGTTCCATGTGTTTGTTTTTATTTGGGTGTAAATTAATTTTTAACTGTTACCATATCAATGGCCACCATTCCTTTTTTCTTTTTCTTTGATGGCTTTGCCGGCGGGCAATCAATATTTGCTTCGCCTGCATTCATTTGGTTAGGGTCAAAAGTTTTTAAGGCGTCTTTCATCTTTTGTGTTTCTATCATTTTGTTGTAAAGCTTTTGAACTGTGTCTAATTTGGCAATGTAAATGCTGCGGCCATGTGTGCCAACTACAATTTCATTGTCTCTTTGCTGAATGGCAATATCATGCACCGGAACCCTTGGTAAATTATTTCCCATTGTCATAAATGTTTTGCCGGCGTCAAAACTTGCATACAAGCCATTATCGCTGCCAACATAAATAATGCTTTCTTTTTTAGGATCTTCTTTCACCACGTTCAAAGGTTCTGCCGGCAAATCGGTACCCAGTTGTGCCCAGGTGGTTCCGTAATCTTCACTTACAAATAAATAAGCTGTAAAATTATCGTTGCGATAACCATTGAGGGTTGCATACACCCGGCTTTCTTTGTACTGCGATGGCATTACACGGCTTACATACAACCCTTCTGTTGCCTTTGATAAATCGGCTGCATCCATTTTCTTTGCTGCTTTTTTAGAAGGCTTTTGCAAACCAAGATTGACATTTATTTTTGTCCATGTGTATCCACCGTCTTTTGAAACCTGTATGTTTCCATCATCGGTGCCAATATAAATTAATCCAAATTTCATGGGCGATTCCACAATGGTTGTTAATGTGCCGAAAGGAATTTTACCTTCATGTTTGCCGTTCGTTAAATCGCCGCTGATGGCTTCCAGTTTTTCTCCTTTGTTAAGGCTGCGGTGAAATTTATTGGTGCCATAATAAAAAACATCCTGGCCATGTTTGCTGAGCCAGATGGGAGTTTGCCAGTTGTACCTTAGTTTTGGTTCTCCCAAATCATTCATGGGATGAATACTTATTCCCCTGCCGCCATCTGTGTTTCTTCTGCCATAAAAACCAAACTGAAAACCTGCATAAAATGTTTTGTTATCTCTTGTGTCCACCTGCACCTGCATGCCATCGCCGCCACCAATGCCTTTCCAAGCGTACACATCAGGGCCATCTTCTTTGTCTGGTTCATCATCATCGTCAAATGAGTTATTTAATTTGCTGCTGCCAAACCATGTTCCGTTATCCTGCAGTCCGCCGTAAACATTATAGGGTTTTGCATCGTCGGTGGTAATATTATAAAACTGGCCTACCGCATTGTTGTTTACTTTAAACCAGTGTTTGCCGTAATCATAAGTTATGTTGCAGCCGCCATCATTGCCGGCAATCCAGTGGCCATCACGATTGGGATTTATCCAGCAGGCATGCCAGTCGGCATGAGTAGCATTTTTGTCTGTTACTTTAAATGTTTTGCCGCCATCGCTGCTGTAAATACAATTAAAACCAAGTACTACCACTTTGTTTTCGTCGGTGGCAGATAAACTGAGTTTGGCAAAATAATATCCATAAGTGCTGAAGGTGGTAACCTCTTTTGTGTTTGTTTTTTTCCAGGTAATGCCTGCGTCGTCGCTGCGGTAAACTTCACAACCAATGATGCCTGCATTTTGAAAACCATCATCGGCTACCAGCCATTCGTATACAGCAGTTGGTTTTACTTTATCGTTCTTCACCAATTCTTTTACGGAGGCAGAACGGTATTTTGCATCGAAATTATTTTTTATCAGAAAGCTGTCTAATTTTTTATCATTAAGCTCTGCAAATTTTTCTTTGCTGATGCCTTTAAAATCGTCGAGGGCATATTTTGTGCTGTCAAATTTTTTCTTTGCAGTGTCGGGTTTTAAACTGTTGTTGTCTATTACGGCATAAACAATGGTTGGGTTCTTTTGAAAAACAGCCACGCCAATTCTGCCTAATTTTTCGCCGGTGGCAAATCCGCTGCCGGGCAATGTAATAGTTTTCCATGTATCGCCGCCGTCGGTGCTTTTGTAAATGGCAGATGTTTTGCCGCTTTCTTTCCAATCATAAGCTCTGCGTTCCCGGTGCCATGTGGCTGCATAAATTTCATTAGGATTATTATTATTGATATCCATTTCTACTGCACCGGTATTATCATCAACAAATAAAGTTTGTTTCCATGTTTTACCGCCGTCGGTTGTTTTGTAAACACCACGTTCTTTATTGGCAGAATATAAATGCCCAAGCACAGCCACATAAGCAATATTATCATTGGTGGGATGTAAAACTATTTTACCAATATGATGGCTTTCGGGCAAGCCGAGATATTGCCAGTTTTTTCCATTGTCGGTACTTTTATAAACGCCTGTGCCGCTGTAAGAAGAACGGCTGCTGTTTGCTTCTCCGGTGCCAACCCAAATGGTTTTAGTATGCCCCGCAGGGGTCTGCGACCAGTTAACAGCAACATCGCCAATGCTGAATGCATCTTCTTTATCAAAAACAGGAGTGAGGCTTTGGCCATTTGTATTGGTGTACCAAAGTCCGCCGCTGGCGTAGGCTACATAAAATTCTGTAGGGTCGGCGGGGTTGGCTTCTATATCTACCACACGGCCATTCATTTGTACCGGGCCAATATTGCGGAAGGGAATTTTTAATACAGACTTTTCTTCCAGCAATTTTCTTTTTTGTAATCCGTTTAATCTTTCGGATGCTGGTGTTGGCGTAACTTGTGCGTAAAGAGAATTAACATTTAAGAGAAAAAGTAAAATTGTAAATTTGGCAAACAAAGCAACTGGTTGGTTCATAAAATAATATTACAATGAAAATAGTTTTGAATATGCGATTATTAAAAATACGGCAATTAATGCTGATTGCAGCAGCGCTGTTTTTGTTTTTGATGAATGGCCATGCACAGTACAAAGATTTTAGTCTGAATGAAAAAGGTGATACTGTTAATGCCACAGATAAAAGCGGATTAAAACAGGGAAAATGGATTAACCATTTTGATGAATTACGTGGCGAGCCAGGTTATGAAGAGGAAGGCGTTTATAAAAATGGCAAGAAAGAAGGAATATGGCGGCAATACAATTTAACAGGTGATTTGATTGCTTTGGAAAATTATAAGTTTGGCGGCAAGGACGGCACACAACAATATTTTACTTACCTGGGCGATTTGGTAAGGGAAGAAAACTGGCGTGGTTATAACCCGGATGCACCTTATGATACAATTGCCGTTTATGGTACTGGTAATGGAGAAATTGTGGATTATAAAATTGTAAAAGCCGAGCAATACAGTGTGAAACACGGTGAATGGAAATTTTTTGAACCCGGCAGTGGCAGGTTAATTAAAACAGAAAAATATGAACGTGGTTTTTTAGAAAAGCCCGGCGGGCAAACAACGCCTTCGGTTGTAGTGGCAGATAAGACTTATAAGAAACCGGATAAAACGCCTGAGATGCTGGAATGGGAAAAGAAGAA
>JANNAM010000195.1:0-2482 GCA_031384415.1 Bacteroidota bacterium | reverse complement strand
GGCAGTTCATCTGAGTAATGAACCATTTCTATAATTACATTTTTTATCTTTTCAATCAGCATAGCTTTTTTGTCATCCATCAGTTCAAGCCCCGACTTAAGTAAAGAGGTTTTGATTTCCTCCCGCTGTTGTTGTGTAATATTTTCCATTACATCCACTTCACCTAAATTCACTGTCACATAGTGAAGCCCCTGCTTTTTTAATTCAGCTTTCACCAGCATTTTGCACCGGAGGCTTACCATATATTTAATATACAGCTTCAATGTAATTACTGCAGCTATTGAAATACTGCTTTACTAAGATAAGCTTAAAACACGGTAATTTTTCATGCTCATTTATAAATCAGGTACTCATAAAAAAAACGCTTCAGTTGCCTGAAACGTTCTTTTGAATTAAAACTCTGTATCCTTATTCTTTAGCTTTAGCATTTTCTTCGCCCTTTGTACCACCCCTGTGTGTTGCTTTGATAGAAGCAAACCTTATTTTAAGGCCGGCTATTTTTAAGTTATCGCCACTAGGCATATCTTTTTCAACTGTATTTTTCCGGGTATCCAGTGCTTCATAAAGTACTTTAATTTCATCCCAGTCTTCTCTTGAATAACTATTCTTATTATCAGCTACTGTATTAACAAAGTTTTTATAAATACCCAGTATATTATCGGCTGTTACAAAACCAAATTTCATATCGGTGCCTATTTTGCCTTCGCCAAATAATTTATTTCTAAGCACCTGCCTGAAATCGGGAGATGTGACTACTACTGTGCCTTCATTTTCTTTAAGCTTAGCTTCATATTTAGCTTTTAGTGCTGCATACTTTGCTTTACTTGCTTCTGCTTTGGCTTTGTCATCGGCTTCAAGCGATTCAATAGCTGCTTCTGCCTTTATAGCTCTTTCCTGGTACCCATTGTCAATGGCCACCCAATTGTCTAAGGTATAAACCGGGGGCTGACTGTCCACAGAATCTACATAAGCAGTAAGGTTGACAGCATCTTTTTTTGCACCATCATTTGCTGTATCATTGTTACAGGCTGTAAATCCGGCCAATACAATGGCAGCAGATATCATTACATGTGTTGTTCTCATTTGTTTTGTTTTGTTTGATGCACAAAGTCAACTTTTATGCCACGATACATTACCTGTATTTTGTCAGGCTGATTATTTTAATTGAAAAAAATGCAGCTTCTTCATCAACGTTTGCTGTATTCTAAAAAGTACTGTAACGCAAGGCTGGCTATGGTTTTGCCATTCAACCAAAATTTGAAATGAAAATAAAAACGCTTCCAGGTATAGATAACAAAACAGTGTAAACAATCAAATATAAACCTGTGAATGATGTAACTAATTTTAAAAGTTTTGCAACAACTGCCAAATTTGTAGCTGCCATGTTTGCAGGCATAAAAGTTTACATCAGCATCAAACCTGTGAATAATGTAAGATTTTTCAAAAGTTGTGTAACAACAGTAGTCAATATTTCTTTCATCTTTGTTGTGTGGTTTATAACTGAGCAGATAAACATTACCAATTTTTTTAACCACACTTTCAATTGCTTCTAATTAATTAGCTTTTAAGTACAACAAACATTAAGTAACTATATTTTTCAACCTTCAAACTTATTAAAATGAATTTCAAAAAAACATTTCGAATTATTGCCCTGGTTGCTTTTACTGCTTTCATCATGCCTTCTCAGTCAAATGCTGCCGCAATTCTTCCCACAGACAGCATTGCAGACAGCAGGATGGCAGCACAAATTATACAAAGGGTAAATGAAATACAAGGAATGGAAAAATCGAACCTGTCGGCAGATGAGAAAAAGGTTTTGAGAAAAGAATTAAGGGATATGAAACAAAAAGCAGACGGACTCGACAGTAAAGTTTATTTATCCATTGGCGCCATCATTATTATCATATTGATACTGATTCTTGTTTTAAGATAAGCAAAGAGTTTTACGATATACAATCCGGCACCCGTATTTTTCTTAAGTTGAAAAAAGAGCGTAGTTGGTTTAATGTCAAAGCAGCAACCTTAATTGGAGGCTGCTTTTTTTTGAGTAAAAAGATGATTGCAAAAATGAAAAAATATCAGCAGTAATTAATAAACAACATTGCCTGCTGCAATATCATTGCCTTCAAATGCTTTGTCAAATTGTTTTTTTATAACAGTGGCACCAGCATTCTTTTTTTGTTTCATTAGCGACTGGTACAAACCATACAGTGCCCAGTGGTTATTCGGATTTTCTTTCAAGTCTTCTTTAAATATTATTTCTGCTTTTGCAGCATCGCCTATCTTCAGCAATGCATTCCCAAGATAATGCCTTGCAGGCAGCAGCCAGTCTTTGGGTTCGTTATAAATCATGGCATCTTCAAAAGCAGCAGCTTCTGTAAATAAAGTAATTGCCCGGGCATAATTATTTGCATGGATGGCTATAGTACCTTCTAATATTTTTTCGGCCACTTTAGCGGCATCAGCAGGCGCATTAAACGGT
>JANNAM010000185.1:0-19456 GCA_031384415.1 Bacteroidota bacterium | reverse complement strand
AATGCTATAAAGAACAACCAGCTTGCTCATGCATTTTTATTTTGCGGCCCCCGGGGTGTGGGCAAAACAACCTGCGCAAGAATATTGGCAAAAACCATCAACTGCGAAAACCAAACACCTGATGGTGAAGCCTGCAACACCTGCAACAGTTGTGTTTCCTTTGATGCCGGCACCTCCATGAATATTCATGAACTGGATGCTGCCAGCAACAATTCTGTAGATGATATCCGCAGCCTGGTTGAGCAGGTGCGTTTTGCACCACAGGCCGGCAAATACAAAGTGTATATCGTGGATGAGGTACACATGTTAAGTTCATCGGCCTTTAATGCTTTTTTAAAAACCCTGGAAGAACCGCCGCCTTATGCCATTTTTATTTTAGCCACTACAGAAAAGCATAAGATACTGCCAACCATACTAAGCCGTTGCCAGATTTTTGACTTTAAAAGAATTACCAATAATGATACGATTGAGCACCTGCAGGAAATTTGTGATAAGGAACAAATAAAAGCAGAAAGATCGGCCCTGCATGTGATTGCACAAAAGAGCGAAGGCTGTTTGCGTGATGCATTGAGCATACTGGATAAAATAGTAAGTTTTACCAATGGCGAATTAAACTACAGCAACACGCTGGAACATCTGAATATTTTAGATGAAGATTATTTTTTTAAGATGTTGAATTACATGCAGCACCAACTGTTAAGTGAAGCCATGCTGCTGTACGATGAAATTAACCGCAAAGGATTTGAAGGCGATACTCTACTGGAAGGCTATAGTGAATTTATAAGGAACCTGTTGGTAAGTAAAGATGCAAAAGCTGCCATACTGCTGGAAGTTGCGGATGATTTTAAACAAAAATATTTGCAGGCCGCCGGCCAGATTAACAGCGGCTGGCTGATTGCTTCACTTAATCTTTTAAACGAAGCCGAAATAAATTACAAGCAGGCACGCAACAAGCGGCTGTATGTAGAATTAGCCATCATCAAACTTAGTTACCTGCAGCAAGCAGTTGAACTGCTGAACAATGATGGAACGGTTAGTAAAAAAAAACTGATTGATGCAAAAGCGGTTGCCTTCAGGGCGCTGCCGGTTATTAAAGTCAAAAGTTCAGAAATTGGGGGTTCGGGAAAAAAGGCAACTGGTAAACAGACCGAAGCAAAGCTGATGGTTGAAGAACCGCATGTTGAAATAAAAAAAACTATAGCCGGCCAAAACCATCCTGCTACCAGCTCTTCTCTTTCTTCTTTACAAAAAATAAGACAGCAGGTAACTGAGCAAAATAAAAACAATGGCAGCCTGACTAAACAACTTTCCGAAGAAGAATTGTATGTAGCCTGGGGTGCTTTTATAGAAAAGCTGATTGCAGCAAAAAAACATTCGGCTGTCACCAATTTTAAAGCCGCTGTTTTAAAAGTTACCGACGAAAATGCAATTGAAATAATTACTGAAAGCAATATTCAGCAAAAATTTATTGAACAGGAAAGGGCTTCGCTGATAGACCATTTACAAAATCATTTTGGTAATAAATTATTAACCTACTCTGTATTGATTACAGAAAAAGAAAGCAATAATGAAACTGCCCAACGTCCTTTGAATACCAAAGAGCAATACCTTAAAATAATTGAAGAATATCCCTTAGTAAAAGAATTAAAAGACCGCCTGAAACTGGAGCTGGATTATTGAATAATATATGCAAGGCGCAAAGTAATAAGCTGTTGCTGGCTTTTAAAAGTAAAACTATTGCCATGTTCCAAATTGGTATAAACCGAAAGTGCTAAATCAATTTTTTTGTAAGTAGCCCCTGCATTAAACTTAAGCGCTGCATTTCCTTTTGCAAATTTAAATTTATAAGTGCTGTCCTTTCCTGTAGTCTGGTTACTGCTCAGCACTTCCGATTCGGGAAAAAATAAAAAGCCATACAAGGCGCCGGCACCCAGGTAAAGATTATAATGTGGGTTTCTTGTTAAATTAAAATTGGCATTGATGGAAGGAAGTAATATAATTTCCTTAACGCTGTAGCTGTTATTAATTTTATTGCCCGTAACAACATCTGTTTCTGTGCTTTTATTAATAAAAGAAAAATAACCCGACTGTATTTCGGCCCTGAAAAAAGCGGTTTGGTGCTGGCGGCTTTGCAACACATCCACACCAATTGCCAATATTGGTTTTGCCTGCGTGCCAAAATCCGATTTGGTCATTTGTAAATTGGTGGCCGTAAACCCAATTCTGGTTTTTTCTTTATACCGCAGGCTGGTTTGCGTAACGCCGGCGCCGGCAAAATATCTTACCCTGCGCTTTGCATAACTGCCATAATAATCCTTGTTGTAATAATCTGTTACATTACTGTTCAATGCTTTTACAACAGGCCGCAAACTCGACAGCCTGAACTCGGAGTTGTTGATAAGCCTGATAAGTTTCTTGTTATAATTTGTAAAAGGCATCAACTGAACCCGGTAATTGTTTTTTGTAACAATAGAGTAAGTATCCACCGTGTCAATAAATTCTTTAAAAATAAGTTCCTCGGGATTGCCGGCTGGTGTTTTTATGTAAAGGTGAAGCCGGTAATTTTCATTGTACTCATACAAAGAAAGTTTAATGCCATTTACAATCAGGCGCAAAAAAACTTTGTCAGCAATGGTAGTGTCAAGCTGGTTCCAGTCGCTCATGGCCCAGGCGGGCGCGGTTAATTTTGTAATGTCAAAACGTTCGTATTTATCAAGGCCGGTTATTTCAAAATATTTGCAGTCGGCAATTTTGTAATTCGTGGCGGCATCATTCAGTTTTGATTTAAACTGAAAAGAAGAGGGGCTGTATTCCCAGTTGCGGTAATCAATATAGCCTTTAATCGTATCGCCATTATTTGCTACAATAAAAGACGGTTTAAAATTTTGCTGTGCCGCAAGGCTGCAGGCAATCAAAAAGAAGACATTTATAAGTAGTAGTTTTATCCGCATAAAAATATATACAATATAATCTAAAAATTGTTTGGTTTGGTTGCCTGTAAAGGCAGTAAAAACATATACGGTAACAGAACCTGCTCAGATTGTTCTCAATTCCGCATTTTGCCTTAATTTCGAACTTCAAATAACAATTAAGACATACCGATTATGGCAGAAGTGATAAGAATGCCCAGAATGAGCGATACCATGACAGAAGGAGTAATTGTGGCCTGGCATAAAAAAGTAGGGGACAAAGTGAAGCCCGGCGATTTACTGGCCGAGGTGGAAACCGATAAAGCAACCATGGAACTGGAAAGTTATAACGAAGGAACTTTGCTTTACCTGGGTGTTGAAAAAGGCAAAGCTGTACAGGTGGAAGGTGTGTTGGCCGTAATTGGAAAAGATGGTGAAGATTATAAAGCTGCACTGGAAAGTGCCGGAAGCTTGCCACAAACTGAAAGCCCAAAAGTTGAAGCACCGGCGCCACTAACCACAAACGACTCACAGGGCGCTGCGGACAAACCTCAAACTGTTGCTCTCCCTGCTGGTGCAAAAGAAATAAGAATGCCGTTACTGAGCGATACAATGACGGAAGGCAAAATACTTTCATGGAATAAAAAAGTAGGCGATTTTGTAAAAAGTGATGATGTGCTGGCAGAAGTTGAAACTGACAAAGCCACAATGGAAGTGGTAGGATACGAAGAAGGCACTTTATTATACACTGGCATTGAAGCAGGAAGTGCGGCAAAAGTAAATGAGATAATTGCCATTGTTGGCAAAGCAGGCACAGATGTAAGCGCTTATGTTGCCGCAGAAAAAAGCGGAGCAAATAAGACGCAGGCTGCAAGCACTAAGCCACAAGAAACTGCTGCCGAACCTGCCCCTGCAAAAGCAGAAGCAGTTACAGAACAAACAGCCGCCAGCAGCGACCAGCGAATTAAAGCTTCGCCGCTTGCAAAAAAATTAGCAGCAGATAAAGGAATTGATTTAACCAAAGTAAACGGCAGCGGCGACAATGGCCGCATTACCAAAAAAGATATTGACAGCTATCTTCCATCGGCGGCTCCGGCAGCAAGTGCAACTGCTGCAACAAAAACCGCAGCCCCGGCTTTTACGGCCAACGGTACCGAAGGACATACCGATGTGCCGCTTACACAAATGCGGAAAGTAATTGCCCGCAGGCTGGGCGAAAGCAAATTCAGTGCGCCGCATTTTTACCTGACCATTGAGGTAAATATGGACAATGCCATGAGTGCAAGAGTGCAACTGAATGAAATAAGCCCGGTTAAAATTTCTTTCAACGATATTATTATTAAAGCCTGCGCCATATCCCTTCGCCAGCATCCGGATGTAAACAGCAGCTGGATGACTGATTTTATCCGTCACAATCATCATATACATATTGGTAGTGCAGTGGCAATGCCAGAGGGTTTGATTGTGCCGGTGATAAAATTTGCCGACCAAAAAACCTTATCGCAAATTGCCGCAGAAGCAAAAGAATTGTACGGAAAAGCAAAAGATAAAAAACTGCAGCCGCATGAATTCAGCGGCAACACTTTCACTATCTCCAACCTGGGTATGATGGATATTGAAGAGTTTACTGCCATTATCAATCCACCGGACAGTGCGATTTTAGCTGTTGGCCGCATTAAAGAAGTAGTGATTAAAAGAGGAGATTCATTTACCACTACCAATGTAATGAAGCTTACCATGAGCTGCGACCACCGCAGTGTGGATGGCGCTGTGGGAGCTGCATTTCTTCAAACACTGAAGAAGTATCTGGAGAATCCTGTGGCGATGCTGGTGTAATCAAAAGAACAATATTTTAATTTTAATATGCCGGGTTATTTCGGCATTTTTTGTGTTACCAATAAAGTAAAATTTATTTTCAGTAAGTTTTGAAACTTCAAAAACTGCACTATCTTTGTGTTGAAAATACATCAGCATGAAACTTACAGAAGCAAGGCAGCAATTCATTAACAGTTGGGGAGCATTTGGAACGCATTGGGGCATCAATAAAACTATGGCGCAGATTCATGCCCTGCTGCTCATCAGTCCCGACCCTCTTACGCAGGATGATGTAATGGAACAACTTAGCATCAGCCGGGGCAATGTAAACATGAACATCCGTGATTTGATTGGCTGGGGTTTGGTTGACAGGGTGATTATTTCCGGCGAACGCAAAGAGTTTTTTACTGCCGAAAAAGACATCTGGAAAGTGGCCACACAAATTATTAAAGAAAGAAAGAAGAGAGAACTTGACCCGATGCTGAAGCTTTTATCGCAGCTTGAAAAAATAGAGGGCAATAAAAAGGACAAACATGTAAAACAATTTACTGACACTGTAAGCGGCATCCGCAAGTTTGGCAGCCAGGCCGATAAAATGCTGGATGTGATGGTGAAAGCGGAGGAGAATTGGTTTACAGGAGCGCTGCTGAAATTTTTTAAATAAGCATGACAGAAAACCCAATCATATTATTCGACGGTGTTTGCAACTTCTGCAACAGTGCCGTAAACTTTGTTATTAAAAGAGATAAAAAAGCAAGGATTCAGTTTGCACCATTGCAAAGTGAAATGGGCATTCAGTTGCAAAAGCAATATAACCTGCCAACAGATGACATGACATCATTTCTATTTATAGAAAATGGTAAAGTCTATTCACAATCTACTGCTGCTTTAAAAGTATGCAGGTATTTGAGATATGGCTGGCCACTTTGTTATGGCTTTATCATTGTACCTAAATTCATCAGGGATGGCATTTATAACTGGATTGCAAAAAACCGCTACAAATGGTTCGGTGTAAGAGAACAATGCATGATACCTTCGCCTGAAGTAAAAGCAAGATTTTTAAGTTAAGATGAAAAAGAAAAAAACACTGGTATTGGGAGCTTCCGATAATCCGCAGCGGTACAGCTATCTTGCAGTAAACAGGCTTGCTTCTGCTAACCATCCCGTAATTGCAGTAGGAAACCACAAAGGAAAAATTGGTACTGTTGATATTGAAACAGAAAAAACTGTACACACAGATATTGATACTGTTACACTTTATTTAAACCCTGCCCGCCAGAAAGAATATTATGATTATATTTTTTCTTTGCATCCCAAACGAATCATTTTTAACCCCGGCACTGAAAATGATGAGCTTTTTGAACTTGCCCAACAAAAAGGAATTGTACCAATGGAAGCCTGCACACTCGTTCTTTTAAGCACCGGCCAGTATTAATTCCATATTTTTTATCGTACTTATCCCATTGATGCAGTCGTAAAACTTCGCATTATCAGGATTGTTCACTATTTTTTTCCAACATACAAAATATTAAGGCGACAATTGCGTTTCAAATAAGCAGAAAGAAGAGTTCTGTCATCCGAATCCCTTAAAAAACTAAAAATCCGTATCATGAAGCACCTTACCGCTTGCGTACTTGTGTTGCTGTTTTCCCTATCGGCTGCCACCGGCCATGCACAGCAAACCAATGCCCCTAAACCCAAATTATTCAATAATTTTCCTGCAATTATTAACTGTTCAGAAACTGAGCTTGCCCGTGTGTTCCCAACGCCACAGGGCCAAAACATCAGTCTTTCTTTTTCAAACAATTTTAATTTTGGCGGCGCTGTTACCAGTAATGTGGTAAAGTACAGCAACCTGCAAAGTGCAGTCATCAAGTCGCCGGCATTCAGCAATGCCATCTTTCACATTTCAAAAAGAACCAACACCGATAACAGCATCACTTATGTTGGCCGTATCATCAATCAAAATTATTTTGACGGCTACGAACTTAAAAGAGATGCTGCAGGAAATTACCAACTTGTAAAAATGGAAACCGATAAAGTTATCCAGGACTGCAACCAATAATAAAAACCGACCTATGTAATACACCTGTAAGCCTTAAAATCCACACATTATGAAAACCTTTTTTACACCCCTGATGATTTTTATTGTACTGCTTTGTTCATTCAATGCATACAGTATCCCTAAACTCAGCAGCCTTCCATCTGCCCCTTCAACAATATTTTTAGATTTCGACGGGCACTATGTAGTTAGCTCAGTATGGAATGGTGGAAATCCTATTAACTGTGCACCATCGGGCATGACTGATCTTCAGATTACCGAAGTTTTTAACCGGGTGGCTGAAGACTTCAGGCCATTTGATGTTAATATTACAACTGACTCAGCAAAATTTTTAGCAGCACCCATTACCCAGCGTATCCGTGTTATTATAACTCCATCCAGCGCCTGGTATCCGGGAGCCGGCGGTGTTTCCTATATCGGTTCTTTTACATGGGGCGATGATACACCGGCTTTTGTTTTTTCTGATAAACTTCCGGTAGGCGGGCCGGTTTATCCAAAAATGGTGGCAGAATGTTGCTCACACGAAAGTGGCCATACACTGGGTTTAAATCACCAGTCTAAATACGACAACAGTTGTAACCTGCTGGAAACTTACAGCTCGGGAGCAGGCTCCGGCGAAACGGCATGGAGCCCGGTAATGGGAAACAGTTATTATAAAAACATGACCGGCTGGAATGATGGCCCCACACCTTATGATTGTGTAAATACCCAGGATAACCTCACTACCATTTCTACTCAAAATGGTTTTGGATACAGGGCAGATGACTATACCGAAACCTTAAATGCTGGCACATTTGGATTGTCAGCTACAAATTTTAATGTAAGTGGAATTATAACCACCAGCACCGATAAAGACGCATTTAGGTTTTCGCTTTCCCTAAATTCTAACTTCCAGTTAAATGCAGTGCCTTTTAATGTGGGCCCCTTTGATGAAGGAGCAAACCTTGATATAAAACTTTCTTTATACAACACAGCAGGCAGCCTGATAAGAACTTATAATCCGCTTGCAATAATGAATGTAAATGTGGATACCGTTCTAAATGCAGGTACTTACTATTTAAGAATTGAAGGAACAGGCAACTCTAATGTGAGTGCTTACAGCAGCATTGGGTCTTACACCATTACCGGCAACAGTACCCCATTACCAATCAGAGATATTACATTGTCCGGAACTGTTGATAAAAATAAACACAACCTCAACTGGAATATTATTGCAGATGAACCTATGAAAAACATCACCGTTGAGGTATCATCTGATGGCAGCAGTTTTCAAACATTAACAACGGTTGCAGCCTATGCAAAAAACTTTTCTTACCTGCCTTATAACAGCAACACACTTTACTACAGGCTGAAGGCGGTTTCAGTAATTAATCAAACAGCTTATTCAAATACCATTGTACTCAGGGGAAGTGGTAAAACTGAAAAACTCTTCAGTGTATCTACCCTGGTGCAAAGCGATGTATCGGTAAATGCTGCTGAAATTTTCCAGTACCGCATCAGCGATGCCAACGGAAGACCTGTAAGCAGTGGCAAGGGAACAAAAGGCATCAACAAAATAAATATCAATAACCAGCCCGGTGGCTTATACATCATTTCAATTTTTAGCAACAACCAGATACAATCAGAACTAATTATAAAACAGTAAGGTAGATTCATGTGTAAGTTAAGAGGTCAGCGTTAGGGGCTGGCCTCTTTTTTTGTTTATAACTGAACCGTTTTATTTGTTGCATTCCATTATTCGTTTTAAAAGTAAAGCCTGTTTTATTTACTTTTGTTCTTCAACAATAAAATAAATTTTATGCAGGAACTGATTAACCTTTTAACAGAAAAAGCAGGCATTACACCTGAGCAGGCAGCCATATCAATAGAAACCATTAAAGACTTTGTAAAAGATAAATTCCCTATGCTGGGTGGTGCAGTAGATAAAATGTTTGAAGGCCAGGCCGGCAGCGCTGATAAAGGGAGCTGGTAATTATTTCAGCACTTCCCTGCTTATAACTAATTTCTGTATTTCACTGGTTCCCTCACCAATGGTGCAAAGTTTACTGTCACGATAAAATTTTTCTACCGGAAAATCTTTGGTGTAGCCATAGCCTCCAAAAATCTGAACGGCATCTGTACTTATTTCCACAGCAATTTCGCTGGCATAATATTTTGCCATGGCAGCTTCTTTGGTCATGGGCAGGCCTTTCATTTTTAAATCGCATGCCTGGTTAATTAGCAAATCGGCTGCGGCAATTTTAGTAGCCATATCTGCCAGCTTAAAACTAATACCCTGGAAATTTGCAATGGGCTGGTCAAACTGGTGGCGCTCTTTGCTATATTGAACAGATGCTTCATAAGCGCCACGGGCAATTCCCAATGCAAGTGCAGCAATAGATATTCTGCCACCATCCAAAACCTTCATGCTTTGTTTAAAGCCTGCGCCCACCTCACCCAGGCGGTTGGCATCCGGTATGCGGCAGTTATCAAAAATCATTTCGGCGGTTTCGCTTGCTCTCATGCCCAGTTTGTTTTCTTTTTTGCCGCCACTAAAACCCGGCGTTCCTCTTTCAACAACAAAGGCGGTGCAATTATCTCTTGTTCTTGCCTCGCCGGTTCTGGCAATTACTACGGCCACATCGCCGGTTTTGCCATGCGTTATCCAGCATTTGGTTCCGTTAATAATCCAGTAGTCGCCGTCTTTTACTGCCGTTGTTTTCATATTACCTGCATCGCTGCCTGTGTTGGCTTCTGTTAAGCCCCAGGCACCAATGTGTTCGGCTGTGGCAAGTTTTGGCAAATATTTTTTCTTCTGTTCTTCGCTGGAAAAAGTTAAGATATGGCCGGTGCAAAGTGAATTGTGTGCTGCCAGCGATAAACCGATGGAGCCGCAAACTTTTGCCACTTCCTGGATGACAGCGCTGTATTCAAAATAGCTGAGCCCGCTGCCGCCATATTCTTCGGGCACCAGCACGCCCATTAAACCAAGCTGGCCCATTTGCTTAAAAATATGCAAAGGAAATTCCTGGCTTTCATCCCATTCCATTAATGATGGCTTGATATTTTGCAAGGCAAAATCTCTGGCTGTTTGCGCCACCTGCTGCGTAAGTTCTGTTAGCTGAAAATCCATATAAACTAAAATCAGTGAAAGACAAAATTAACGGAAAGCAACTTAGTTAACTTTTAAATATGGCGAAACTTTGTTGAACACATCATCGGTAACTAGCATTATTTTTTTGATGTCGTTTACCGATGCGAAATTCCCGTGCTGGCTGCGGTACTGAATGATGGCATTGGCAATATTATAGCGGAGGTAAGGATGGGCTTTTAATTCGTCCAGCGTAGCAGTGTTGATATTTAATTGTTTAATGCCTGCATTGCTGATGGAAAGCCTTGTTTTTATTTTTTGAAAAGTAGAATCGGGCAGGCCAAATGTTTCACCAATTTGCTCCACTTTGTAAAAACCACCCAGCTTATCCCTGAAAGCAATGATGCGTTGCGATAATTTACTGCCAATGCCCGGCAGGGCAATGAAAGCAGCCGTGTCGCCGGCATTAATATCAACAACTGATGGGGTGTATTTTGGCTTATCAAAAGTTTTGGGTTCGTATGTTTTTTCGGCATAATTATTTTGTGCTTTTTCTTTTGCTGCAATTTTTATATAGGGCAGCAGCCGTTGCACTTCGTCTTCGTGAAGTCCCCAAATTTTACTGATGTCTTCCGGCTTATAAAAATGGCCGCCTTTTGATAAATAGTTTTGAATGGTGGAGATGGTTTTATCTCTTATGCCCAATCTTTTCCAGTCATCTGCCGAAGCTGTGTTGGGGTCAAAATAAAACAGTTCGCCTTTGGGCTGGTTTTTATAATAATTTTTTTCAGACGGCTGGTAATAGTTTTGATAATTGTTTTCATCAAAATTATTACTGCGTGAGTTATTGCTGCTGTCCTGTTGCTTCAGTTTTAAAGAAGCAATTTCTTTTTCAAAAGCTGAATGCTCAGTTTGTTTTTGTTTTATAATGAGGGGATATAAAAAAGGAAGCAGCATAAAAAGTAAAATCAACAACAGCAGTGCAATGGTGCCCCTTCTTTCTTTTTTAGAAAAATTAAAATACTGGCTAACAAAGTGTTTTAGCATAAGCGGTTATTTATGCTAAAATAAAAAATTCTTTTTGTTTGTGCAATACCGCAAAGTGGTAATAAAATCAAGGGAAATTTAATTCCAGCCCATCATAAGCCAGTTCAATCCCACCCGGCAATTCCCTATTTATATCAGCATGTTTGCCCAACTGGTGGCTGATATGGGTAAAATATGCTTTAGGTACTTTCAATTCCTGCACAAGGGCTACAGCTTCGCCGAGTGTGTAATGAGATATATGTGATTTATGCCGCAGGGCATTCAGTACCATAGTTTCGCTGCCTTTAATTTTTTCCTTTTCTGCTGTTTCAATCTTGTTGGCATCGGTGATGTAAGTAAACCTGCCAAAACGAAAACCCAACACCGGCATTTTTAAATGCCATACCAGAATGGGGATGACAGGAATATCGCCAATATAAAAAGGGGCATCATCAATAAGGTTTACATTAATCTCGGGTACACCCGGATATTTG
Organism: Bacteroidota bacterium; assembly: GCA_031384415.1. GTDB lineage: Bacteria > Bacteroidota > Bacteroidia > Chitinophagales > Chitinophagaceae > Ferruginibacter. The sequence continues at coordinate 8,080 of JANNAM010000185.1, read as the reverse complement.
GTATCATGAAAAACATAACTGAATTCCCTTTTCAGTGCATCAACTGTTAACTGGTTGGCAAATACTTCCATGGGCGCCTGCTGAAAATAATTGAATGCTTTTACATCATCCATGCCTGCCACGTGGTCTTTGTGGGGATGGGTAAATAAAACTGCATCTAATTTTTTCACATCGGCTCTCAGCATTTGTGTGCGGAAATCGGGAGTGGTGTCAACAATAAAAGTTGTGCTGGCGCTTTCTACCAAAATACTGCTGCGGAGGCGTTTGTCTTTTTCATCGGTTGATGTGCATACTTCGCAATCGCAGGCAATCATGGGTACGCCGCTGCTGGTGCCAGTGCCAAGGAATGTTATTTTTAAAGGAGGGCAGTGCATCTGGAAATAAGGAATGTAAAATAAGGAATAAGAAAGTAATTAAAACCGAAGATTCTTTTACTATTTGAAAAGACCATAAAATTCAGAAAGAGCTTCCATCCAACTTTCTTATTTCTTATTTCTTATTTAGTCTTTCTTATTTTCCAACCTCTGCACTCATCACTTCATCGTACATTTTCTGACTTTCTAAAGTGAGGGCATCGTAGCTGATGTTTAACTGGGGCATTAAATCAATGAGGGTGTTTATCCTTCCTTCTGTCTGAAAAAATTTATTGAGTACGATTACTTTTTTTGCCTGCAAAATGCAATAGCCGCTTTGAAAAGTTCCCCGTTCGTACCTGATGATGTAACCGGCTTCCTCCGCAATTCTTTCTATTTTATCTAAGATGTTTTGAGTGTACTTCATTGCTGATTGCAAAGTTATCTTTAAGTTTTCAATTACCCTGCAACTTCCTTTATTAAGAGGTTATTAAAAAATAAGTTTTTCAACAATCGTTAATAAAAAGATGTATAAATAATTTTTCCCCTCGAAGTTCCCCCTTTGGGGGCGGAGGGGGCTTTACTTATTCGTCATCCTTATCACCGGCACAATCATTTCCTCCAGGCTTACGCCGCCATGCTGAAATGTGTTGCGGTAATAATTTACAAAGTGGTTGTAGTTATTGGGATAACATAAAAAGATATCTCCTTTGGCAAAAATAAAAGAAGAATTTACATTGGGCACCGGCAAACCAGCTTCCCGTGGGTCTTTAAAAGCAAGCACATCTCTTTGTTCATAGTTCAAATTGCGGCCGTGTTTGTAACGCAGGTTGGCGGTGGTTTGTTTGTCGCCAATAACTTTTGCCGGTGTTTTCACCCTCACACTTCCATGATCGGTGCCAACAATGAGCGTTAATTTTTTATCGGCAATTTTTTTAAGTGCCTGATGCAGCGGAGAATGCTCAAACCAGCTTTGGGTAATGCTGCGGTAACTTGTTTCGTCGCCGGCAAGCTCTTTCAGCACTTCCATTTCGGTACGGGCATGGCTCAGCATATCTACAAAATTGTACACAATAACATTCAAATCATTCTGTAGCATGTTGTGCATGTTGTCCACCAGTTTTTGCCCATCGTGGTTATTGGTTATTTTGGTATAAGAATATTTCAAATCGCCCTTGCCCAGTTTTTTTAACTGTGTTTTAAAGAATTCTTCTTCAAATAAATTTTTGCCTCCTTCTTCATCATCGTTTTTCCATTGCGTTGGAAACTGCTTTTCAATATCTATTGGAAGCATTCCTGCAAAAATTGCATTCCGGGCATATTGCGTTGCAGTAGGCAATATGGCATAAAAAGTTTCTTCTTCATGAATGCGGAAGCTTTCGGCAAATATTGGCTGAATGGTTTTCCACTGGTCGTACCGCAGGTTATCAATCAGCACAAAAAACAACGGCGTTCCTTTTTCCAAATGAGGAAACACTTTGTACTTTAATAAACTGTGGCTCATAATGGGGGCATCGGTACTTTTTGGGCCCACCCAGGAAGCATAATTTTTAGTAATAAATTTAAAAAACTCAGTATTGGCTTCTGTTTTTTGTGTTTGAAAAACTTCCAGCATTTCGGGACTGTCGCTTTTTTGCATCTCCAGTTCCCAGTAAACTAATTTTTTATAAATATCCATCCAGCCGTTGTAATCCGGATTGTCGTTAAGCGCCATGAACAAACTACGAAACTCCTGCTGGTAAGAGGAAGTTGTTTTTTCTGCCACTAATCTTTTATTGTCAATCAGCTTTTTAAGGCTTAGTAAAACCTGGTTGGGGTTAACCGGCTTAATTAAATAATCGCTTATCTGGCTGCCGATGGCATCGTCCATTATATTCTCCGCCTCATTTTTTGTGATAAGCACAACGGGCAGGTTGCTGTTGATTTCTTTTATCTGCTGCAGGGTTTGCAGGCCGGTAATGCCGGGCATTGTTTCATCCAGCAAAACAACATCTACTACATTTTCTTTTACAAATTCTACTGCATCAAAACCATTGGTTTTGGTTTGCACTTCGTATCCTTTGTTTTCTAAAAACATTATTTGCGAAGTAAGGCTGTCTATCTCATCATCTACCCAAAGAATTTTTGCTACACTCATGGTTTTATTTAAGGTTGGTTATTGCCGGCTTGTAAGGCGAACTTATGTTATTTAATGCAATTAATGTCTTCTTAAAAACCAATCATTTTTCTTTTGTAATTACTTTAACAAAGGATTCGTACACTTCTCTCCATCCTGCAAATTTTTTATCTGTTCCCAAAAAATTATTGTGCCAGATGGCAATAAGCTGGCCGTTTACTGCTTTGCAAACTTTGTAATAATGCATCAGCTCATCCATTGCCTGCGCTGCTGTATATTTTTGTTCGTAATAAGAATTGGCTTCCATAAAACAGAAAGGATGGATACGGAGGCCTGTTTGTTCTTCTTTCTCTAAATCGTACCAATAAAAGGAAGCTGCAACAGAAGCCCTGAAGCCATTGATGCTTCCATAGCCCATTGTGTAGTCATTGGTAATTCCTGCTTCCTGTAATCTGCGGTAGGTTTCGGGCATAGTAAAGCGGATATAATGCTGGCGGCTGTAGAGGATGGTTGATGGTTGATGGTTCATGGATCTGTCTTCAATCATTGCCTCCAATTGTTTTATTTCTTTTTTAAGCAATACCCGATTATCACTGCTTTGCCAGCTTGGATGAATGCCTACAGTATATTTTTTTGCATGGCGTTTTATCAATTGCCATATCGCATCTTTATGAGGCAAAATGTTTTTATCATACACTCCATTTTTTTCTGCTGCTAAAAAAAAATAAAGCGGTTGCAAATTGTTTTTCCGGTGCAATTCATCTAACCAGTCGTAAGCATCAAAAGGATCTTTTTGCAAACCCAGTAATACTTTAATTCTTTCTAAAGAAGGCGATTTAGAAAAGCCTCCAATATTTCTAAGCAGACCTTTGTGTTTGTAAGAGTAAGCTATGTCAATGTCGTAGGTAGGGATAAATTCAAAATTCAAAATTCTAAATTCTAAATCAGGGAATTTACTTTTTATGGTTTCAGCAAAATCCTTTACCCAAATATTGATCAAAGGCAGATTTAAAAATCCTTTTTTAAAGGCCAGAGAATTTTCATGGGCATATCTTCCATACATATCTTTTTTGTGTGGAAGATATTCTTCATATCGGCTGAGTAAATAAAAGGAGGCAGCAAAAATATCGAAGGGAAAATCAGCACCTTCGGTTTTAAAGAAAGCGTTGTGGCCATTTATTTCAAAACATTCAATCGTTTGTTCTTTGATATCATTTTCAAAAAGCAGATTCGTATTTTGAACTCTTAATTCTTTCCCGAAAGAATCGGGATGTTCCACATTCTTAATTCTTAATTCGGAATAATTAAAGCAAAGACCCGTGTAATTCTTAAACTCTTCTGAATCTATGGTAATTGTAAAATCCACCCCCAGCATTTCTTTAAAAATAAAATGGCAGATGAACTGCAGCCTGGGCGAAGTAATATGGGAATAAAGTAATAGCATGAATTATTTATTCAGTAAGTGAATAAATTCTTCTGTTGGTAATTCTATCTGGTTAAGAATTATTTTTATTAATGGACGACTTAAATCTTCGCCAGGATGATGAGGGATAGTTGTATAACGTCCATCAGGGTGTTTATAAAATTTATGGCTGCCCTTTTGCCGCTGAATTGTGAACCCTAATTGAAGCAAAAGCTTTTCCAGCTGTTTTGCATTAACAATAGGAAGCCTGCTCATACTGCTATTGCAATTTGTTGTGTACCAAAAAAACGGGGAATATCATTTTTTTCCTCTGCAGGCATTTCTCCTAAACAAAGCTCCAATACTTCCTTAAGCCGCAGCGTAAGTTCATCTAAACTTTTAGCCTGTGTATGAGCACCCGGAACCGAGGGAATAATACCAATAAAGTATCCGGTTTCTGTATCCTGCTCAATATGTGCGGTAAAAAATTTTTCCATAAATCCGTTTTATCAAATTTACTATTAATTTTTATACCGCTCCTTCCACATCTCATTAAATGTCTTCCTGCTAAAATCAAGGTCGCTGCGGTTTTGTTTCCACCCCTTAAATAAACCGTTTACAACTTTGTTTTTTAAATTGCCACTGCCCATATTCATCATTCCTCTCTTCAGGCTTGCCAGCTTCCATATTTTCCAGGCCATGCGTTCGGTAAAAGTTGTCAGGCCTCCTTCCACCGATTCGTGGCGGTTCTCCAGCAGCAGTTCATGCAGGTTAATTTTTACTGCACACACTTCGGTGCAATTGCCGCAAAGTGATGATGCAAAACTCAGGTGTTTAAAATCTGCCATGCCCTGCAAATGAGGCGTAATAACACTGCCGATGGGGCCGCTGTAAGTGGCACCATAAGCATGGCCGCCAATGTTTTTGTAAATAGGGCATGCATTTAAGCAGGCGCCGCAGCGTATGCAATACAAACTCTCCCGTTGTTTTGGGTTTTTCAGAATATTGGTGCGGCCATTGTCTAATAGTATCACATACATTTCTTCGGGGCCGTCTGTTTCATTATCCTGCCGGGGGCCCGTAACAATTGTATTGTACACCGTAATTTTTTGCCCGGTGCCAAAAGTAGAAAGCAACGGCCAAAATAAACCAAGGTCGGTTAAAGACGGAATCATTTTTTCTATCCCCACAATTACAATATGTGTTTTAGGAAAAGCACAACTCAGCCTTGCATTGCCCTCATTTTCTGTAACTGCAATGCCGCCAATATCGCTGATAATAAAGTTGGCGCCGGTAATTCCAATTTCTGCGGCTGTGTATTTCTCCCTCAGTATTTCTCTTGCTTTTAAAGTAAGTTGCTCTGGCGTAAAATTTATTGGCGTACCCAATTTTTGGTTAAACAATTTTGCCACATCTTCCTTGCTTTTGTGCATGGCTGGCGTTACAATATGGTAAGGCGCTTCGCCATCTAATTGCTGAATGTATTCTCCCAAATCAGTTTCCACACTTTCAATCCCGTTTTTTTCCAATGCATCGTTCAAATGAATTTCTTCAGTAACCATGCTCTTGCTCTTCACTATGGATTTGCAATTTTTTTCTTTGCAGATGCTGAGTATTTCTTCAATTGCCTGTTCACTGTTTTCGGCCCAGATAACTTTGCCGCCACGCTTTGAAAAATTAAGTTCAAATTCTTCCAATTGCTGGTCAAGTGTTTCAATGGCACGCCACTTAATATTCTTTGCTCTTTCTCTTGCCAGGTGTACATCGGCAAACTGTTCTTTACCCTTTGGCACCACAGCATTGTATTTACCAATATTAAAATTGATCTTACGGCGATGCTCCAGATCAGCAGCCTTAACGGTGCTTTTGGCAAGAAAGGTTTGTGAGTTTTCTGACATTAGATGCTATTTATTCTAAGTTTACCATTTTTATAAACACAGAAATTATTTTGTAGTTGAGTTGGGGAACTTATAGAAAGAATATGTTGAATTGCCGAAAGTTTCTCCTCGTTATCCGCATCCTCGAGTCTGAGTAAAAGAACTCCTGTATGTGCAATTTTATTTTTAAAAATCAATTCCCCGAAATCTTTATCCATTGTAACTATTACTGCATTTTTAGAAACGGCAAAATGAATTATCTCATCATCTGGCATTTCCATATTTTCATCTAAAATTCTCAAGGTTGTATTCCCAATAGAAGCAAGATAATCTTCAATAGTTTTTCCAACGCCCATATCTATTACAAAATTCATAATAAAGTTTAAGCTTCTGCAAAGTCCTCCATTGTTAATGCAGCATTACCTGTATCAATATTCACTTTAAGGGCTGCAAATAGTAGACAGGCTTTTATATCTTCTTCATTTAAGAAAGGGTATTCTTCTATAACAGAAACATGTGAAATTCCTCTGGCAAGCATTTTTAAAACATGTTCTACAGAAATACGCATCCCTCTTACTACCGGCTTTCCAGCTAATACTTTTGGATTAACCGTTATTCTGTTTAATAATGTTGTTTCCATATTATAAAGGTAAAACTATTTTGCTTTAATTAATACACAACTCGATAGCTGTCAGCTATAAAACTACCCTTTGTAGTTTTACTTCCCAGTCATCAACGAATTTTTGGGACTCATGCTCAATCAATTTAAAAAGCCACTATAACTTTCAGTCAAGCAAATAATGCAATCATTATCCAAGACTATTATTCTGAATAATTCAACATATAATCTCCGTTAGATATTACTGTGATTTTATAAATATTTAGATTCTTTCCAGTTTCGTCATTGGTCTTTTTACTAATTATGTGTAACGTAATTCCAGTCTTATCATTATCTAAAAATTTAATAACTTCATTATCTTCTGTTGTCCAAGACTTACTCTCCTTGAATCCAAGTTCTGTTGCCCGTTTAAGAATTTTACTATAATCAATAGTATTTTGCAATTGATAAAATATTCTGCATTTTGGTTCATCATTAACCTCGTCAATATCTTCTTCGTCTCTTCTAATTACTGAAAGCCATATTTCAGATTTAGAATTATAAGCATTTCTGTTGTAAGCATAAGTTATTTGTTTCAATTGAATTACCCCATCCTCTCCACCCCACGTTGCAGTTTCTGTAATTGCCTGAGTATTGTCCAATGACCAATTCTTTGAAGTTAATATTTTCTCAATTGATAAATCACTAGATTTTTGGAATTTAAGGAGTTCATCTAATTTTAGATATTGGCAAAATGCTGAGTTCCCTAATAAAATTATTATAACTGAGCAAAAAATGAGTCTCATAAGAAATATTTTTAATTTTCCGACTTGCGGTTCAAAGTTAAAATATCTATATTTTGGTAATGATATACGTGTTTACACTAAGTTACTAAATTCGGTTGGTTATCATTAAAGTAAAACCTATCGCAATCAATAATTCTCCCAACATCAATATCCATAAAGAAGTAGTTAAACAATCTCTTATTAAATTATTCTTTCGTGTATTTGATAGCTTCAATTCTATATTTTCAGCACTCTCTTCATTAGAAGTATATTCCTTCGCAATATCATTAAACAGTTTTACCCTTTGAACATTTACAAACATCAATATAACAATGTTGATTAGGATAAACAAGCATCCTATACCAATTAACAACGAAGTGCAACTACATGTTTTTTCAACACTTTTGTTCAATAACTGACTTATCGAAAATCCTAAAGTACCTGTTGAAATAAGTAACAAAGTATTGATTAATTTACCTCGTTCAGTGATTGTAAGTTCATGCCAAAGTTTAAATTTATCCTTCTGCATTATTTTTTATATAAATCTAAGCTTTGTTAAGGAGTAATTTTAATACATTTTGATAGTTTATGATTAATTGCTGCTAAGTTTTCATCAATTTTTTCATTTCCAAATAATGTGTGTTGGAGAATAAAAATAAATTCAGTCTTTCTATTTAAATCTTCAAAGCTATCAATTTGAAGTATCTGCCTGAATAAATAAGGCTCTATATAATCAAGGTTATTATCGGAATAAATTACTATTGAAGGAAAATAGGAAGCAGGGATTTCCTCATATGAATTGTAGATTTTAAATTGCAATTCCTTATCATAGCACTTAAAAGTTTGAATTATCATATGTGCAAGTTTTAATTATTTAAGCACTCCCAACTCCTTCCCAATCTTAGTAAATGCAGCAATGGCTTTATCCAAATGCTGCTGCTCATGCGCT
>JANNAM010000261.1:0-12614 GCA_031384415.1 Bacteroidota bacterium | reverse complement strand
TTTACGATAAAACCGACGGCGGTGCACTTATGTTAGATGGCGGCCATTTGGTTCCCATATCGCAGCAGAAAAAAGATATTGTGCTGCATTGCTGGAGGGAAGGGCTTGAGTAAATTAACTGCTGGGTTTAATGAAAGTACCAGCATACTTTTAAAAAAAAATCCCAAACTCAATTTATGAATTTGGGACTTTGGTACCACGTACGGGATTCGAACCCGTGATTCCTCCGTGAAAGGGAGGCGTCTTAACCCCTTGACCAACGCGGCATCTCTTTTAAAGGACGGCCTGCCCGAACGTTTCACTTTTGTAACGGGCGGGCAAAGATAACATCTGCAATTTTTGCATCCAAATAAAAAACAAAATAGTAGTGTTTCTGTTTATAATAAGTTTTGAATTTTTCAGAGTCTGTCATGCAGAGGAATGAAGCATCTGATTTAGATTCCTCCTGCGTTCCCGCAATAAGCGGGACAGGCGGAATGACAAGGCAAAAAAAACCATCCGCTTCAGCGAATGGTTCTCTTAAAACTTATGTGCAATTGAATTATTCTGCTACTACTTCAAACTCCACTTCGGTTTCGTTGCCGTTGCCAAAGTCAACCTTTGCTTTGTAAGAGCCTAATTCTTTTACTTCATCAATAATGCTGATGCGGCGGCGGTCAATTTCGTAGCCTTTCTGGTCACGGATTGCTCTTGCAATCTGAACAGTAGTAACGCTTCCGAAAATTTTGCCGCTGGTGCCGGTTTTAGCGCCAATTTTTAAAGCACCTTCAGTCAATACTTTAATTACGCTGTTGATTTCAGCTAATAATTTAGCTTCTTTCTTAGCCTGCTGTTTCTTCTTTTCTTCCATCATCTTAATGTTGGAAGGGCTTGCTTCTACAGCCAGTTTCTGAGGAATGAGATAATTGCGGCCATACCCGTTCTTTACTGTAACGAGTTCGTTAACGCCGCCTAAATTATTCATGTCCTGGATTAATATTACCTGCATTGTTTTGCATTTTTACCCAATAACGCCGAAGGCGTCACTTTCTCTGGTTGGCCGGTAAGGCGTTAAGTCGTAACTCTTTTTATCGTCTTCCTTTCTTCCCGGCAGCCCAAATTAGGGTGGTGAAAAAAAATTATTTCATTAAATCTGTAACGTATGGCAATATGGCCATCTGGCGGGCTTTTTTTACTGCATCGCTCACTTTACGCTGGTACTTCAAAGAGTTACCGCTAAGGCGACGTGGCAATAATTTCCCCTGTTCGTTCAGAAACTTCTTTAAAAAATCGGCATCCTTATAATCAATATAATGGATTCCCATTTTCTTAAAGCGGCAGTATTTTTTTGGGCGCTTATCAGCTTTGATGGCCGTAAGGTATTTTATTTCATTCTTTGCCATGGTTTATGCCTCCGCTTTTTCGGTTACTGAATGTTTTATGCCACTTCTCTTTTTTACATTGTACTCAACGGCATATTTGTCGAGTGCAGTGAACATGTAACGCATCTGAGATTCGTCACGTAAAAGCTGAATTTTCAACTTTTCATTGAAGCTGGATGGCGCTTTATACTCCATTACCCAATATAAACCAGTGGTTTTTTTGGCAATGGGATAGGCCAGCGATTTTAGTCCCCATGGGTTGGTGTGCATTACCTCGCCATCGTTTTCTTTAACGAGGGCCTCGTATTTTTTCTGAGCGGCTTTGTATTCCTCTTCAGACAGCACAGGGGTAAAAATCACCATCAATTCGTAATTGTTCATTTCCCTTGTTTTGTGCCCCTATTTTGCCCCCATCCCCTAAAGGGGTGAAGAAAAATAAGAACAGTTATAAAAATTGTTAAATCCCGTTCGTTTTAAACGGGCAGCAAAGGTAGGGGATTCCGCCCGGAAATGGAAAGGGTTTCAGAAGATTTTGGGTGGTTTTGTTGAATACCAGCTTAAGCTCCCTGATTTAGCATCGTTGCGTCGCAATCCGTTCATCGTCAGTACTGCTATTTAGCTTTTCCTGCGTAGTAGATTATGGGGCGGCTCAGCCGCCCCCACTTAGCCCGGCATTTTGCAAGGGTGAGCCGACCCCCCGAAGGGCGACCCACCCGTTGGTCAGTTTAGTCTGTACACCGGGTACCGGTTGTGCCCCGGCTCATAATAAGGCGAGTTTTTATAAATAAATTCTAATTGGGCAGAGCTATTGACTGCAAATTTTGGGTCTGCTTTCTTTTTTCCCTCCAGTTTTACTTTTAAGCCAGGGTTGTTTTTTAATACATCAGCTGCCAGGTCGTCCCAGCGGTAATCGCTGTATCCTTCTTTTTGCTGCAGTATGGCATCAAAGAAATTCCAGGCGAAGAAGCTGTCGTCACTGGTGGGTTCCAGCATTTCTGCAATGTACCTATTGGCCCGCTGGTTCATCCGTATAACATAATCGCCTTTCAGGAATTTTATCTTTTGCTTCATCACCGAAACTTTTACTGCTGAATTTTTGTGATGTTTTTCGTAGGGCCTTGGCAGGCTTTTGTAATCATCAATTCGATATGCTTCTACTTGTATAAATGTATCGGCCTTTAATTGTTTAATGTTTACGTTGTTAAGCTTCAGTAAATCCACCACAGCACCCCAGCCTTGCGGAATAATATAAGCAGATGGCGTAGTTACAAAATTGGCAGGCTTAAATACATTGAAAAACTTTATTGCTTTAGTGTAAGGTTTGCTATGGTCGTAAAACATTTTTTGCAGGCTGGTAGCATCACTCGGTTTATAGCCCACTTCATATCCTTTAAAAGTTACGAAAGAAAATTGTATGCTGTCCGCATTCCAGTTCATTGGCCATGATGTTTCTTTTGTGGCTTCTGCTTTTGCTTTATTTCTTTGGGCAATTAATGCTGTCGCATTGGAGGATGCTTTTTCAATCATTGTCTGCATTAAAGCATAAGTAGAAAGCACCCTGTCTTTAAAAGGTTTCAGCATGTGGGTTTCGGGCACAAAAGCAATTGTTTGAAACAAGGCAGCATAGCCTGATGAATAACGTGGAGGGTCGTAAAACATTTCCATACCCTTGTCAAAATCGGCAGTTTCAAAATTTACATACGGCACCATGTCCCAGTTTTTTTCTGTCATGCCTTTGTAGAGCTGCGGTTCAAAAGTTTCTTTAAGCCATCCTCCTAAATCAGCGCCTAACTTATCATACTGCGTTGTAAGTAATGTCATGGTATGCTGGTAATCGGCGCCATCACTTACATGGTTATCCATCAAAATGTCGGGGTCGAGCCAATGAAAAACTTGTGTAAATGCCTTTGCTTCTTTGCTGTCGCATTTGGTGAAATCCCTGTTCAGGTCAAGGTTTTGTGCATTGCCCCGAAAACCATATTCCAGCGGTCCATTTTGGTTGGCTCTTGAATAAGAATTGCGGTTGAGGCATCCGCCAATATTATATACTGGGATAAAAGCCAGTACAACATTATCGGGGAGCTTTACTTTTTTAGCAACAATATCTCTTACCAGCAGCATGCTTGCATCAATACCATCGGACTCACCGGGATGAATGCCGTTGTTGATGAGAATAACAGCTTTGTTTTGTTTGTGCCATTGTGCAGCATCAAATTTTCCATCATTGCTTATCAATACAAGATGAAGTGGGTAGCCTGCATCAGTCATTCCCATTTCTTTCAGCAGCAGTTGCGGCGATTGTTTGTCTAAATTTTTATACCAGTCAATGGCTTCAAAATAAGTAGCGCTTTCTTTGCCATCGCTTTCTTCAAAGCGGCATTGCTGTGCTTTGGCAGTAATAAAAACTAAAAAGAAAATGAAGGAACAGGTAAAAGCTTTTCTCATTGCAGGTAGAAATTTTTTTCAAGCTACCATTTTTTTAATTGCTGCAATTGCCGTTTGTACAAGTTCATTGGTGTTGGGAAGAATTGTTTATTGTTACTGTCTTTTCGAACGAAGTGAGAAACGACAGTAACAATTATTTAATTACAACAAAGGATTGGTTAATGACTTCTTCACTGTTTACAATTTTTATAAAATACCTTCCTGCAGGCAGGAAGCTTACATCCAGATCAATCATTTTTACTGTTGCAGCAATATTTTTCTGCAACATAATTCTTCCGGCAATATCAGTTATTTGTAAATCACTTTTTTGCAATAAACCCTGCTGCAGTTTAACAGACAGTTTTCCTGCAGTTGGATTTGGATATACCAGTGCACTGGAAAAAATATTATTTAACCTTACTACAATGGTTTTACTGTAAGTAAATTTTCCGTCTACATCAATCATCTTTAAACGGTAATAAGCAGTTTTTGCAGATGGCAGGGCAGCATCGGTAAAATCGTAATTGGAAAAATTTCTTCCAGCTACTTCGCCAATTTTTGTGAAGGAAGCTCCGTCAGTGTTTCTTTCTACTTCGTATTTTTTAAAATTGGTTTCAAAAGTGGCGTACCATTTCAGTAAAACAGATTCATTGTTTTTTGATGCTGTAAAATCGATGATTGTTACGGGCAGTAATCCGGTGCATTGCCAAACCACGGCAACATATTCAGGGTGGTCAATATAGGGATTGCGGTTTCCCTGCATCATGTAAACATCATTATTGCGGTCAATTTCTTTGGTGCTTACAGGGTCTTGCGTATGCCACTGATACAACAATTTCAGATACCAGTCATCAAAAGCCTGGTAAGATGTGCCGTTCAGTGCATCATTTGCATTGGAGTTAGATTGCCATCCGGCAATATTATCTTCGTAAGCTGTTGCCACATAAAAAGTTGAACGGGCCAAATCGCCTTTATAAGCATTGTTAGGTTCAAATGCGCTGCCGGTGTATTGAGTTAAAAAAGTATTGGGCCCCAGTTTGCTTCCGTTATTGGATGTGTATGTGGGACTTGAAACTGTGCCATAAGGAAAGTTTCCTCTTTGGCCGTTCACTTTTTTATCTGTTGGCAAAACGATAAACATATCGCTTCTCATTGGCTCGGCCGATGCAAACCACGACTGCGGAAAAGAATGTTCACGGTTGTAGCGCTGGCATTCTGATGTACCTGAAGAACCCTTATCCTGGTAAGGAGAGCCAAAAGTAAATTCACATTCAGTGCCCGAGGGGTTGTCCGTGTAAACATCCCAAACAATTGTTTTAGTGGCGGCATCATTTGGCCGGTCATCGCTTATATAATAAGCACTCCACAAACCTGTGTAGGTTGGATTTGGATTACCCGTAGTTGGTTTTATAATATTGAAAAGTGCTGTCTTTAATATATCGCAGTTAAGTCCGGTTGCAGTATTATAATAACCAGCCGGGATTCCGGGGCTACCGCTAAACATGGTGGCGCTGCTGTTTAACGAAGTGCTGCTGTAAAAAGGTTCGCCTGTGCAGGAAGTTCGGGCCGAAAAAATATAAACGTAATAAGTAGCGCCGGGAGTTAATCCTGTTTGTTTATAGATGTAATTTTTATCGTAGAAAATTACAGTGCCGCCGCCAACGGGGTCTCCAACATTATATACAACACCATTTACAGGTGCAGCGCTTAATGAAGGGCTGCTGCTGATGATGCCGAGGTAATAAATAGCGGCTGCCGGGGAGTTGGCAGTAGTATCAAAATAAATTGCCAGTTGCACATCGCTTTGGTTTAAGATGATGCCTGTGGGAGTGTTGGGAGCAGTACACTGGCTTTTAGCAGCAAACTGAAGTAATAATAATGAAAGAAGAAAGAGTAAATATTTTTTCATATCCGCAAATTCAGTTGAACAAATAAAGTTAGGCAACAATTTATATTGAAAATAAAAAAACCTGCTGAAAAGGTTCAGCAGGCAATATATTAAGAACCGGCAATTTTACTTAGCCAGTGTGTTCACTTTCTTAGCCAGTTTGCTCTTTAAATTGGCTGCTTTGTTTTTGTGGATAGTGCCACGTTTTGCCAGTTTATCAATCATTGAAGCAATTTCGGGTAATTTTTCGCCGGCAGTTTTTTTATCTTCAATTGCCTTTATATCACGAATGGCATTACGGGTTGTTTTGCCATTATAACGGTTGCGTTCGTTGCGTTTGCGGCTCTGACGTACATCTTTTTTTGTTGCTGAATGGTTTGCCATTACATTTTTATTTTTGGGCTGCAAAGATAGGGGAACACAGTTAATAATGGATATTTAATAAGGATTAATTTTTAACTTGTAACCGTTAAACAGCTAATTATGACAAATCGTTGGTTTTTGCTGCTGCTGCACACAGCTTCGCTGGTTTTGCTGGGCTTTGGCTGGATGCTCAATATGCTGCATATTAAGGTTGATGCCCATTTTATAGTGAATGTTCATTTGTTTGATGAAACAAGAAGTGTGCTGGGCACACTACAATCGCTTTGGAATTCGGGTAATTACTGGCCTTTTTTGCTTATATTTTTATTTGGCATACTGGTGCCATTGGCAAAATCAGGGGTTATTTTTTATTTGCTGCTGGCAAAAAATCCCCGGCCGGGATGGTACAGGTTTGTAAGTGCCATCAGTAAGTGGGCCATGGCCGATGTGTTTGCCATTAGCATTTTTGTGGCTTTTTTGGGTGCAGGTGCAATGGAAAATACAAAGGCAAACCTGGAAGCCGGGTTTTATTATTTTGCCGGGTATGTGGTATTGAGTGCGGTGATTGCTGTGTTGCTGGGTAAAATGATGAAAAACCAGGCGTACAATTGAATTAATATTCTTTTGGCTCCCTGCTTGTATGTCTTACTCTTAATACTCGTATAGTATTTTTAGAAAATCTGTAAACAACCCTAAAGCGATGCATTTCAAAAGCCCGGTAACTTCCGTCATTATTAGTTTTGTATTTATCGGGAGCGTAAAATTCGGGATTGGAAGAGGCCTTATAAACTGCGTTTGCAATATCTGTTAAAACCTTTTGGGCATTCTTTACAGAATCCTGGCTTATATATTCGCCGGCAGCTTTCATATTATTCTGAGAACGCTTTGTCCAAAAAATCTCATAAATGCTGCTTACCATTTTTTGATGTCCTTTAGCAGTTGCTCCTGACTAATATAATCACCTTTTTCGTACTCTGCTTCAGCTTCTTTCAACTCCTGGTTGTATTTGCCAATACTAATCCGTTCATTGCTGTCGGCAATTGATTTTATAATTACCAATACAGACTCCTGCTGAACAGGGGTTAACGAACCCCAGTAGTTTTTTATTTCTGATAAGGAACTGGCTGCCATAAAAACTGTTTTTACAAATTTAGTTTTTTTATTGAAACCAAAGGAGTTTGAAAAGGCTTGCAGTAGCCAAATTTTAACCGATATTTGCTACTCAGAAAAAAGCCGCAAAGTCGCCAACTCTTCATGTTCATTTATTGTTGCGGCACAAGTGAGTGACACAACGATGTTGAGTTAAGCGATGCAGCCGGCTAACAAAAAAATTACTTTTTTCTCATGAAGGATTTTCAGTACATCACCAGTTCTCATCCCGGTTATATCGAAAATTTATACAGGGATTTTGTGAAAGACCCCAACAGCGTTGACGTTGATATGCGTAAGTTTTTTGAGGGTTTCGATTTTGCTGTAAGCACTGCAACACCGCTGAACGGAAAGGCTGCAACTGCCTCGCCTGCGGCTGCAGAAGGCATTGACTGGATGAATGAGATAAGGGCTTACCGCATGATTTTGGGTTACAGAAACAAAGGCCATTTAATTGCCGATACCAACCCCATTCGTAAAAGAAAAGACCGGGGCGCCAACCTTGACCTGGATTTTTTTGGACTGACAGATGCCGACCTCGACAAAACTTTTAATGCCGGCAATTTGATTGGTTTGGGAGCCACAACACTGCGTAATATTATTGCCCATTTAGACAAATGCTACACTTCTCATTTTGGCGCAGAATTTAAATACATAAGCGACCAAAAGAAAATAGACTGGCTTACTAGTGCTATTGAAAAAACTATGTTGCAGTCGGTTCCAATAGAACAAAAAAAACGCATCCTTCAAAAGTTGAATGAAGGTGTGATGTTTGAAAAATTTCTGCACACAAAATATATAGGGCAAAAAAGATTCAGCCTTGAAGGAGGCGAAACAACGATTGCAGCGCTTGATGCCATCATCAATACATCGGCTGCCAATAATGTGGATGAAGTGGTGATTGGTATGGCACACAGGGGAAGGCTGAATGTGCTGGCAAATATTCTGGGCAAAACTTACGAACAGATTTTTAGTGAGTTTGAAGGAACAAGTTTGCCCGATACAACGATGGGCAGCGGCGATGTTAAGTATCACCTTGGCTTTAGCAGTGTGGTGGAAACAACGGCCAATAAAAATATTCATTTAAAACTTTGCCCTAATCCATCCCATTTAGAAGCAGTGGACCCCGTAGTAATTGGTTTTGCAAGAAGCAAGGCCGATGTGATGTACAACAGCGATTATGATAAAATTTTGCCTATACTAATTCACGGCGATGCTTCAGTGGCCGGGCAGGGAGTTGTGTATGAAGTGTTACAAATGAGCGGCCTTGAGGGTTATTATACCGGCGGCACCATTCATTTTGTTATTAATAATCAAATTGGCTTTACTACAGATTTTGATGATGCCCGTACAGCAGATTACTGCACCAGCATTGCTGCCATGGTGCAGGCGCCCGTTTTTCATGTTAATGGCGATGATGCCGAGGCTGTGGTAAAAGCAAGCGAAATTGCAACCTTATATCGCCAGGAATTTAACAGCGATATTTTTATTGATATGGTTTGCTACCGCAAGCATGGTCATAATGAAGGAGATGAACCAAAGTTTACACAGCCGCAATTATATGCACTGATAGATAAACATCTTAACCCAAGAGAAGTTTACACACAATATTTAATGCAAAACGGCGAAGCCGATGCACAGGCACTGGCAAAAGAAATGGAACAAAAATTTTTGGCCGATTTGCAGGAACGGCTGGATGAAGTAAAACAAAACCCTTTGCCTTATACTTACCAGCAGCCCGAACTGGTTTGGAAAAGTTTACGCAAAGCAAAGGCGGAGGATTTTGATATGTCGCCGGTAACAGCCATCAGCAGCGAAACATTTAAACTGTTGTTTGAGGGGCTGATGAAATGGCCTGCCGATTTTAAACCATTGAGAAAAGTTGATAAACTCATCCAGGATAAAATAAAATTATTTACAGACGAAAATAAAGTGGACTGGGCAACTGGCGAACTGATGGCTTACGGAAGTTTATTGGTGGAAGGAAAAGATGTACGCATGAGCGGGCAGGATGTTAAGAGAGGAACCTTCAGCCACCGCCATTCGGTTATTTATGATGAAACAAACAACGAGGGTTACAACCGTCTCAATCATTTTACCGAAACGCAATCGCCGTTTCGTATTTACAATTCTTTATTGAGTGAATATGCAGTGCTTGGTTTTGAATATGGTTATGCCATGGCAAATCCAAATGCCCTCACAATTTGGGAAGCACAGTTTGGCGATTTTTGCAATGGTGCACAAACAATGATTGACCAGTTTATTGCCGCTGCCGAAACAAAATGGCAAAGAATGAATGGTGTGGTAATGTTATTGCCACATGGTTACGAAGGCCAGGGCCCGGAACACAGCAGCGCTAGAATGGAACGCTTTTTACAAATGTGTGCCGAACTGAACATGACCATTGTGAATGTAACTACATCTGCCAACTTTTTTCATTTGTTAAGAAGACAACTTGCATGGCCATTCCGCAAACCATTGATTGTTTTTTCGCCCAAGGCAAATTTGCGCCACCCGGGAAGCTATAGTTTGAAAGATGAATTTACAACCGGCAGTTTTAAAGAAGTAATAGATGATGCAGCAGTGAATGAAGCCGGCGAAATAAAAAAAGTGTTGTTGTGCAGCGGTAAAATTTATTTTGATTTGGCAGAAAGAAAACAAAAAGAAAACAGGAGTGATGTTGCCATCATAAGGCTGGAACAAATTTATCCTTTGCCTCAAAAGCAATTAGATGAATTGTATAAAAAATACAGTAAAGCCATCTGGTACTGGGTGCAGGAAGAACCTCAAAACATGGGTGCCGCCACTTTCTTAAGAATTAATTTAAGAAACATCAATTTCTATATCATCAGCCGGCAGGCAAGTGCATCAACTGCAAGTGGCTATGGAAAAATTCATGCACAGGAGCAGGCACAAATTATTGATACTGCTTTCAGTATTTAATTTTTAAATCCTGAAAGTTTATCCCTGGTTAACGCTTAGTTTTTTAACTTTTACAATCCGGGTAATGAGGTAAATAATGGTACCCCACACTCCAATTACAATTGAGTAAGCCATAAGCAATAGCCAAAGCGGTGTTCTGAAACGGGTGGTCCACAATGTTCGCTGGCTGAAAAAGCTATTGTCAACTTTTAGCGGTACTCCCCAGGGCACATTTTTTTCTACCATCAGGTTTCCAAACATATCATTGTCTTCGGCACGGGCCATTAAAACTATATTTCCTTTTTCATCTCCGGGAAGACTGTCTTTATTTACTTCCACAGTAGCAGTGCCTGTGGAGTCGGTTGTGTAAGTTTCCTGGTCGCCTGCTGAAAGAATACTTCCCAGGCGATGGATACCAATTTTCATTTCAACATCTTTGGCTGCCACCCATTCGTTGTTTTCAAATTTCATTACTTCCACAGTGATGCTTCTTTTTCCATCAGCCGAAGCGGTATCAATTTTAATTTTTGATTTGGTGATTTCAAGTTCGGCAATGGTTTCATCTTCTTTGCCTGCGGCCACAGCAATAAAATTATGTACCGGAGCTTTCATCCATGCAGCCTGCAGCGAAGGAGGTAAAAAGCTTTTTGCTTTGCCTTTATTATCGGTAGTTATTTTACCAATAAGGTTTTCGGCTTTGTTGCTGTCTAAGTACAACTGAAATATTTTATTAGCAAGTGGCTCAATTTTTTTTCCTGTCTTCAACTGGTTTTGCAGGATTAGATATTGCACTGCATTGTTCTCATTAAAATATCTCAGCTTAACCAGTTCTTTTGGTGGCACTGAATCTTCCTGGGCCATGGCTCCGTTTGCAAGCATCATAAATAATAATGGCAGTATCAGTAAACTGATTTTATAGTGCTTCATCTTTTTCATGTTGTTCGGTTATTGTTTCCTGAATTGGAATGATGGGATATATTCTTGCAAAAAAAGTAATGACTAACAAAGCGCCTGAAAGCGAACCAATGGCAATGGCCCATTCTTCCCAACTGGGAAAATAATGATGGTAACTTGCCGGTACATCCTGGATGGGTAAAAACGGATGCAGCAAAGTAGGTGTTACAATCAGGTAACGTTTGAACCATGCACCTACAACTATCATCACTCCGGCAATAAACATCGGCAGTGGTTTTCTTCCTTTGCGGAACAGCATGATGATAATGGGTATTATCATACCAACCATGATAGCAAACCAAAACATGGGTGCAAATTCGCCTGTGAACAATTGCCTTAAATGTGCTTCTTCGGGTTTCTTCATTTTAAAAGCAGGCACCAAATATTCATTTACATTAAAGTAGAGATATAATAAAGAAAGCATCACCACAATTCTTCCCATTTTTTCAAAATGTAATTCGGTTATATACTTTTCAAGCTTGTAATATTTTCTGAAGATAAACATGGCAACAACAACGCCACCGCTTCCAACAAGAAATGCACCTGAAATAAAGTAAGCGCCAAAATTTGTGCTGTCCCAGCCCGGCCGGTAAGTAGTTGCAAACAACCAGGAAGTTACCGTGTGGATACAAAAAGCAACAGGGATAATTACTATGCAAAGAATGGTGATTGAACGTTCGCTTATTTTAAACTGCTCTGCAGTTCCTTTCCAGAAAGAACCCTGGAAGCGGTATAATTTATTAAGCGCTTTGGTTGATTTTTCTTTAAACTGAATAAGTATTTTTAAATCGGGCAACAAAGGAAAATACAAAAGCAATAAGCTGATGAAAAAGTAAGTTGTAATTACTATCACATCCCACATGATGGGAGACTGTATGCGGCCATGCAGAAAAAGATTCAGCAATCTTTCAGGACGTCCCATGTCAACAACAATAATCAGCGAAGCAAAAACGATGGCAGACACTGCAATGATTTCTGCAATTCTTGTTAGCGGTGTGGCCCATTTTACATTGGCCAGCCTGAAAATGGCGGTGATAAGTGAACCAACCAAACTGATAGCCACAAAAAATACAAAGTTTGAAATATAAATACCCCACGAAACATAATCCCTCATGTGTGTTACGCCCAGGCCATGCCTTAGCTGGCGGTAATAAGCAAAAGCTCCTACTGAGCAAATGGCAATGAGTACTGCAGTCCAAATCATACCCCGCCTTCCAAATTTTTGGGGCAGCAGGTCAAGGGTAATTTGTTGGCTGGTGATTGATTGTGAATTTTCCACAAGAAATAATTTTAATGATGATTTTCCAGATCAGCCGGGTTTTGATTTTCCAGTCCTGATTCATAAGGGAAGTTGCGGTTTACAGGTGGCAGATAATACACACGGGGTTTTGTTCCCAGGTCTTCCATCAGCCTGTAACCGGCTTTATCTTTTATTAAATCGCTGAAGCGGAATGTTTCGGCACCGTTCGAAACTGAATCTTCATTCATATCGCCAAACATAAAAACGCCGTTGGGGCAGGCCGATACACAATGTGGCAATTCGCCTGCTCTTG
>JANNAM010000118.1:0-18041 GCA_031384415.1 Bacteroidota bacterium | reverse complement strand
TTGTCAAATACTGTGGCCTTCGGTATTAACTTATTTTACTTAAACATCTCCGGGTGCTGCTCATCAAAATTTGTTGCATCCTGAAATGCTTTGGCAACAGCCAGCAGTGTTGCTTCGCTGTAAAGATTTCCAACCAGGGTAATATTGGTGGGCAGATTATTTTTATTGAACCCTGTGGGGAAACATAGTGCCGGATGGCCCGTAAGATTGCTGATGGCTACCTGGTTGCCGCCATAAGTGGGGCAAATAAAAACATCGTACCTGCCAATCACTTCATTTACTTTTCGCATCAGTAAATAACGGTGTCGGTATGCATTGATGTATTCCACTGCCGGAATAAAACGTGCCGAACGGAACTGGTTGGGCCAGTCACGCTTGTCCTGCCTTGTCATCATATCATCTAATTCGCCACGGGTAAAATCATCAAACTGTGCAGCACATTCTGCACTGATGATGATACTCATAATGTCGAAATTATAAACAGTTGAATCGGGAAAATCAACAGGAATTAATTGAGCGCCTAATTTGCGATAAACATCCAGCACTTTCAATTCATTGCCCAGCGTATCGCCGGTTTCAAAATAATATTTTGCATAAGCAATTTTTAATTTGGAAAAATCGGCCTTGCCGGTATAATTAAAGGGCATGTTTACAGCAGCCTGGTCTTTGCCATCGGTGCCATGCAGGTAATTAAATACAACGGCCGCATCTTCTGCCCTGCGGCAAATGGGCCCCACTTTATCAAGACTGTAACTTAAAGCCATTGCACCGCTGCGGCTGATGCTGCCAAAAGTTGGGCGCAGGCCGGTGGCTCCGCAATTGGTAGATGGAGAAATGATAGAGCCCCATGTTTCGGTGCCAATGGCAAAGGGAACAAGGCCGGCAACTGTTGCTGCAGCGGAACCAGCCGATGAACCGCTGGAACCTCTTTTTAAATTCCAGGGATTTTTTGTGCGGCCGCCAAACCAGTAATCGCCCATTGCCAATGCACCCAATGTGAATTTTGCAATGAGCACAGCACCGGCTTCTTTTAGTTTTGTATAAACAAAAGCATCTTCATCAATGGTTTGATTTTTATAAGGTGCAGCGCCCCAGGTTGTTTTTGTTTCTTTCACTGCAAACAAATCTTTTAAACCGTAAGGGATGCCATGCAGTGGGCCACGGTATTTTCCGGCAACAATTTCTTTATCGGCCTGCGCCGCTTGTTTCATGGCAATGTCTTCGGTAAGGGAGATGACGCATTGCAACGTGTCGCCAAATTTTTTTAAGCGGCCAATAAAAAACTTTGTAAGCTCCACCGAACTTATCTTTTTGTTTTTTATTAATGAAGCAAGCTGCAGGATAGAATAAAAAGCCAGTTCATTTTTATTTTGAGGCAGCAAAACATTGTTTGGAATGTTCCACGTAACAGGGTTTTGTTTGGTATTGAATTTCATACCGGGCAAAAGGGGAGATTGCCATGTACTGAGCGGCACATTGTTGTTTAATTCATACTGCCGCATTTTGCTGAATTCCTTTACGGTGTTCTTAACTTCATCAAAAAGCGAATCTCTTTCTGCTTGTTTAAACTGCAGTCCCATCACTCTTTCAGCAGCGGGAATATCTTTTATGGTAAGTGTGTCTTGCGAAAAAGAAGCAAGGCTTATTAAGAAAGCAAGGATTAAAAGTAAACTTTTCATGTTGAGCAGCTTTAGAAGGGAAAGCTACTGAATATTTCTACCGGTTTACTTTCCTTTTCAAATAAGCAGCGTAATCGGGCAAAATGGTTTCGTATTCTTCCTGCATTAAGGGAGAAGTTAAAATAAAATCTGCGGTTGCCCTGTCACAAGCCAGTAAGATATTCCATGCAACACCCAGCCTTAATAAAGCTTTTACATCACTGTCGTGTGGCTGTGCTTCCATGGGGTCCCAAAAGAAAATGAGAATGTCAATTTTTCCTTCGGCAATCATGGCGCCCATTTGCTGGTCGCCGCCAAGTGGTCCGCTTAATAAACGTTTTACCGGCTGGCCTAATTTTTCTTCCATCAATTTGCCGGTTGTGCCGGTAGCAACCAGTTCATGCATTGCCAGCACATCTTTATTATAAACAGCCCACTCAATTAAATCTTTCTTTTTATTATCGTGTGCTACCAGTGCAATGCGTTTGCTTGCACTTAGTTTTCTTATTGCCTGCATAATGTGTTGTTTACTGTTGATATATCCAGTGCTGTAAAAGTAATCTCTTGTAATATTAATTCACAAATAACCTTGCCAGCCCGTTGTTTTAGCGTACCTTTGCGGCTTGAAAAAACAGCTACAAGCTAATAGCCGCAAGCCACAAGCAATTGTGTTTTGCTAAAAGCTACCAGTCAAAAGCTACAAGATCAGTATTATGAATATAAGAAATATAGCCATTATTGCCCACGTAGATCATGGTAAAACAACACTGGTAGATAAAATTCTGCACAGCACAAATATTTTCCGTGACAACCAGGAAACGGGTGAATTGATAATGGATAACAATGACCTGGAAAGAGAAAGAGGAATCACCATCTTCAGCAAAAACGTTTCTGTAACTTATAAAGACGTAAAAATTAATGTAATTGATACACCTGGCCACAGTGACTTTGGAGGTGAGGTGGAAAGGGTGTTGAAAATGGCTGATGGCGTATTGCTGCTGGTGGATGCATTTGAAGGCCCTATGCCGCAAACCCGTTTTGTGCTGCAGAAAGCTTTGCGATTGGGATTGCACCCGATTGTGGTTATCAATAAAGTGGACAAACCAAACTGCCGCCCCGATGAAGTACATGATGCAGTGTTTGAATTGTTCTTCAATTTAGATGCTACAGAAGAGCAACTTGATTTTCCGACAATTTATGGAAGCAGCAAACATGGTTGGATGAACACATCGCTTACAGAAACAGATAATATTTTTCCATTGCTGGATGCTATATTAGAACATGTGCCCGAGCCAAAAGTAAATGCTGGAACAACCCAGATGCAGATTACTTCATTGGATTATTCTTCTTTTCTGGGAAGAATTGCAGTAGGTAAGGTGGCAAGAGGTGTTATAAGAGAAGGGCAGCAGATTGCATTGGTGCAGGCCGATGGCGGAATAAAAAAATTAAAAGTAAAAGAACTGTACACTTTTGAAGCTTTAGGAAAAAAGAAAGCAACGGAAGTAAGTGCCGGCGATATTTGTGCCCTTGTTGGTTTGGATGAATTTAATATTGGTGATACTGTTTGCGATGCTGATTTTCCGGAAGCATTACCGGTTATAAGTGTGGATGAACCAACGATGAGTATGATGTTCAGCATTAATAACTCACCCTTTTTTGGAAGGGAAGGAAAGTTTGTAACCTCACGCCATTTACGTGACAGGCTGATGAAAGAAACCGAAAAAAATCTTGCACTTCGTGTAGAAGATTCGGACAGTGCTGATAGCTTCCTGGTTTATGGAAGAGGTATTCTGCATTTGGGCATATTAATAGAAACCATGCGAAGGGAAGGATTTGAATTAACAGTTGGTAACCCTCAGGTGTTGGTTAAAGAAATTGATGGCAAAAAATGTGAGCCGTATGAAAACCTCGTAGTTGATGTTCCGGCTGAATACAGTGGTAAAGTAATTGACCTGGTTACGCAACGCAAAGGCGAAATGCTCATCATGGAAAGTAAAGGTGAAATGCAGCATCTGGAATTTGATATTCCTTCAAGAGGATTGATTGGCCTGAGAAGTAATATGCTTACCAATACAGCCGGCGAAGCAGTAATGGCTCACCGCTTTACCGATTACCGCCCATGGAAAGGAAATATACCGGGAAGAAGCAACGGTGTTTTATTATCGAAAAATACAGAAAAAACTACCGGCTATTCTATTGATAAATTACAGGACAGGGGAAGATTTTTTGTTGATCCGGGAGATGAAGTTTACGCAGGACAAATTATTGCTGAGCATATTAAGCCAGGCGATTTGAATGTGAATGCTACTGAACCTAAAAAATTAACCAACCACCGTGCCAGCGGTAGTGACGATGCTAGTAAGGCTGCTCCCAAGATCATGATGACTTTAGAAGAGTGTATGGAATATATACAACAGGATGAATGTATTGAAGTAACGCCCAAAAGCATTCGTATGCGTAAGGTGATACTGGATGAAAACGAACGTTTAAGGTCATCAAAGCAAATGAAATCTGAAGCAGTAGGATAAAGTATTTTATAGCTTATGAATGTATTAATCCTCCGGCATGCTCCGGGGGATTTTTTTATTTGTAAATGCAGGCGTAAGTTTTAGGGATTCTTATATTATGTTTGTAAAATCAACAAAAAAGGATGCAAATAACCAACTGCAAAGTTTGTAATAATATCAATGGCAACACACTACATACCGTAAAAGAAATGCAGCTTGGGCTGAGGGAAACATTTACTTATATGGAATGTGGTAATTGCTGCTGCATGCAACTGATGGATATTCCTGTAAACATGGCAAAGTATTATCCCAATGAAGGATATTATTCTTTTAACCGCTCATTAAACCTGAAAGAACCAGGCTTGCTGCAAAAAATAAAGGCATCTTATTTACTGCATGGCAAAAATGCTTTGGCGGGAAGTATTTTATCAATCGGTTACAAAGTACCCGATTATTATTCATGGGTTAAAACGCCTGGTATAAAATATGAGGATGCCATTCTTGATGTGGGCACCGGCAATGGAAGTTTACTCTTAACGCTTTACACACTCGGCTTTACCAATCTTACTGGCATTGACCCTTTTATTGATAAAGACATTCAATATGGCGCTATCGATGTTTATAAGAAAAGTATTTTTGAAACCGAAGGCCAGTATGATTACATCATGCTGCACCATGCATTTGAACACATGGATGAGCCGCTGAGAGTGCTGCAGCAATTGTTTAAGCTGGTTAAAAATGACAAGTACGTTTTAATAAGAACACCAGTGATGGCAATGTATAGCTGGAAAAAATACGGCACTAACTGGATGGACCTGGATGCACCAAGGCATATCATCATTCATTCTTTAAAAAGCATGAAATTGCTTGCAGAGCAGGCCGGTTTTGAGCTAAGAAAAACTGTGTTTGACGGTAACTACATGAGCCTTATTGGCAGCGAACAATACTCAAAAGATATTGCATTGCCCGATGCAAAATCTTATATGGTTAACAAAGCAGCATCGGGTTATAGCAGGGAAGATATAGAACGCTTTAAAGAAATAAACCAGCAAAACAACGCTGCTCACCTGGCAGACCAGGCTGCATTTTATTTATACAAACCCTGATTAATTTTTTTGTAGCAGCGGTTCATCAATGCCTTCGACCAGGGTGTTTGCTTCAGTATAATACCAGGTATCTTCTTTTGATAGTTTATTATTTGCTCAATTTTATCGGGCAACTTTCCCTGGTAACCTGTTGCTCTTATGCCTTCAATATTTTTTATTTTAAACCGCTTCAGCATATTCCACACCAAATGAAAAACGTATTGATTTTTCAGCAGGAGATCACTGTCATACTTTGTAAGCAGGGTAAAATATTCCGGAATTTCTACCCGTAAGTTTTTATAATATTTATAAGATTCCTGGGAGGAACCTTTACCAATATTTACCAATGTTTCAGGAATATAATAATAGCCGCCATGTGCATGCAGGTAACGCATGTAATAATCAATATCCAGCACCCAGTTAAACCGGGTATCATATTCAATGGCTGCATCTTTTTTGTGCATTACTACGCTGGGGTGGCCAATTACATTTAAATAGAAAAGGCTGAATACAGAATCATCCAGCATTTGTTTTCTGTCATCAGTTAAATATTCGGCTTCAGCCTTACCAGTTTCAAGATAAACCTGGTTGCTGGCGCAAAAAATAAAATCCTTGCCTGGGTTAATGGCGGCCTCTGCAAATTTTTGCAAAGCATCTGCCGATGCAAACCAGTCGTCGTCATGCATCATTTTTATCCAGGTGCCAGTGGCACGCCGCATTACCCGGATGCCATTTTCAACAGCACTTACTGCTGGTTCATTTTTTTGGTATGCAATGGGCAGGTGTTTATATGATTGCAAAAGTGTTTCTACCGAATCATCGGGGCTGTTGTCGTTAATAAGAATTTCATAATCCTTGAAAGTTTGCGCCCCTATCGAATCCAGCAGGGTTTTTAAAAGATTGATTCTTTTATAAGTGGGGATGCAAATTGAAATAAATGGATTGCTCATTAGCAGGCAATTTATCAATAGTTTTTAAAACAACTATTTTTGCTTTCATTAAATTTCTCTTTTTTGACTATTTCGCCAGCTATAAGCAAAGTACTGCAGCAATATTTTGATAAGATATTTGTTGTTTCTGTTCCCCGTTTTGCCGACAGGCATACAAGAGTAAATGAACGCCTGGCAGAGTTGCCTTTTGATTTTTTCTGGGGTGCAGATAAACTTAAACTTGATTTGGAACAGGCAAAACATAATGGGATTTACGATGAGGCAAAAACAAAACAACTCCAGCGCCAGGGCAAATCGTTAAACTTAGGGGAGCTGGCATGTTCTTTATCACACAGGATGGTGTATGAAGAAATGATAAAACACAACTGGAAGAGAATTTTAATTTTGGAAGATGATGTGTTGCCTTTGTACAACAATCTTGCTTTGCTGCCCGATGTATTGAATGAATTGCCTGCCAACTGGGAACTGGTTTATTTGGGTTATTTAAAACATGAAACTGTTACTGCTGCTTTAAAACGAAAGCAGTTTTTCTATAAAATAATTGCTTCGCTGGGGTTAATGAAATGGAACCGCATAATGGTGAATAATTTTTTACCTAAACCTTTCAGCACTCATTTAAAAAAAGCCGGCTTTCACGATTGCACCCATGCTTATGCCATTACGCAGGAAGCTGCAAAAAAATTACTGGCAGCACAATCACCAGTAGTTTACCGGGCGGATGATTTACTGTCGCACACTATTATGAAAGGTGAATTAAATGCTTATGTAACTGAGCCAAAGTTTTTCGATCAGGAAGACTTTCATAATTCTACCATTGCTTCAGAAATAAAGGAAAAATAAAAGGGAGAATGCAGTAATTTTGTGATTCGATGAAAAAAGTACTTCTTATATCATTCCTCATTTTTAATTTTTCATTTTTAATTCTTAATTCCTCCACGGCGCAGTGTTCTGTTTGCAGCAAAACTGCCGCACAAATGGGTGAAAAACCAGCCAAGGCGCTTAACTCTGCCATTCTTTATTTAATGATGGCGCCATTTGCAATTGCAGGGGTTGTTGGTTACAGATGGTGGAAGAGTAACAGGGGGGAAAGTTGATTGGTTGACAAGTTTAAAAAGTTAACAGATAGTTTTCACCATATCAACTTTTATCCTATCAACCTTTCAACGTATTATGAGTTCCATCGCAAAAAGGCGGCGTACTTGTTTGCTTGCACTGGCAAAACCAAACTTCTTCTTCTTTTTCAAACTGCACTTTCAAACTTCTGAAGGGTAATACTTTTTCTCCCAGCTCATTAATGTTAGGTTCAATTCTTTTATGTGTGCTGTCGCAAAAAGGTTCTGTTTCGCTGAGGCCACAGGTGCACCAGGAATAAATTTTACCCGGCACTACTTTTACCAATGCAGGTTCGCATTTGGCAATATTGGGCAAATTTTTGTTAGGGATAGGTTCTTCCATTAAATGTATTTTTTTATAAAACGGTACAGGTTAAAATCGTTGCCATCTTTTTCAATGTCATTCTTTAATGCTTCTTTCTTAACATCCTTCATTCTTTTTTGTTGAATAAGATAGTAAGCTTTCTCTGCAAGCAGCCAGCTTTTCTTTTCGGAGGAGTGATGTTTTTTTAAATAATGTTGAATATGCTCTGCCAGTTCTTCAATGCCTTCTTTTTGCGAAGCAATTGTTTTCACTATCATCACTTCATCGTAATGCCTTTTGAAAGCAGGAGCCAGCATAAGCCGTAAATTTTTTACAAATGTATCAGCATCCGGTCTGTCGCTTTTGTTTACTGCAAAAACATCTGCAATTTCCATTAGCCCGGCTTTCATCGTTTGTATTTCATCGCCTGCTTCGGGCACTACTACCACAACAGTAACATCGGCAAGCCCGGCAATTTCAATTTCGCTTTGCCCAACACCAACAGTTTCCACAATGATAAAATCAAAAGGAGCAGTCTTCATCAAATCACTTATCTCAATAATTTTTGGATGCAGCCCCCCCAGCGAACCCCTTGTTGCCAGCGACCGGATAAAAACATTCGGATTGTCATACCATTCACTCATTCTTATCCTGTCGCCAAGCAATGCACCCAAATTAAAGGGCGAAGAAGGATCAACACATAATACACCCACTTTTTTTTGCTGACTTACCAATAAGCCAATCAAAGCATCCACCAGCGTACTTTTGCCGGCACCCGGCGGGCCTGTGATGCCTATAATTGGTGTGTGAGACGAGGGCAGTTGCTGCAACAGTTCTTCATAAGCATATGCTTCATTTTCTACCAGCGAAATGCAACGGGCCAATGTTTTTGCATTACCTTGTTTTATTTCAGTTAACTGTTGCTGCCACATCAAACAAAGTTGACCTGAAAAAATTCATCTTCCAAAAAATTGTTTCTTTGCGGTATGAAGCTGTCGGTTGTAATCATCACAAAAAACGAAGGGCATGTTATTGGCAACACTTTGCAAAGCCTGCAGGATGTGGCAGATGATATTGTTATTGTGGACAATGGCAGCACAGATGATACTTTAAAAATTGCCCGGCAGTTTAATGCAACTGTGATTGAAACCGGCTGGGATGGTTATGGCAGGAACAAGAACAAAGGCATTGATGCAGCAAAGCATGACTGGATACTGAACCTTGATGCTGATGAAGCCATTGATGAAGCGTTAAAACAATCATTACTGCTA
Source organism: Bacteroidota bacterium (assembly GCA_031384415.1). Taxonomy (GTDB): domain Bacteria; phylum Bacteroidota; class Bacteroidia; order Chitinophagales; family Chitinophagaceae; genus Ferruginibacter. The sequence continues at coordinate 9,154 of JANNAM010000118.1, read as the reverse complement.
CTTCATTTGCAAAATGAGAAGGAAGTATTCAATATCAGGTTTAAAAATTTCTTTTGCGGCAAATGGATTCGTTTTGGCGAATGGGGTTTCGATTCCCATATAAGGCTTTTTAACCGCAGGCTGGTAAGATGGAACAATGCGGAAGTACATGAAAGTTTAATTTTTCCTGAAGGCGTTTTAATTACAAAGCTGAAAGGAAATATTTTGCACTACACAGTAAACAACCGGCAGGAATATGAAGCCAAAACAAAAGCCTATGCTATGATGAATGCAAAGAAATATTTTGATGCAGGAAAAAAATCAAACTTGTTTAAACAATATTTTTCGCCACTGTTTGCTTTTCTGCAGCACTATATCTTCCGGCTGGGTTTTTTAGATGGCAAAGAAGGTTTTATTATTGCAAAATCAACGGCACGATATACCTTTTTAAAATATAAATTTCTTAACCAGTTGTATAAAAACAAATAAGCGCTTCATTATTCTATGACCAATTTCATTCCTATATTTCCGCTGGGGCTGGTGGTTTATCCCGGCGAAGAACTAAACCTGCATATTTTTGAACCAAGATACAAGCAGTTAATTAATGAATGTTATCATGCTAAAAAATCCCGTCCGAACGGTCACGGGCGGGCATTTGGCATTCCTGCAGTAATTGAAAACACAGTAAGCGAAATGGGAACATTAGTGGAGATAAAAGAAATATCGAAACTGTATGACAATGGCGAAATGGACATTAAAACTGAAGGCATCCAGGTATTTCGTATTTTAGAAATTATAAGGGAAGTGCCTGATAAATTATATAGCGCTGCCATTGTAAACTATCCTGTAAACAGTGGCAAGGGCAGCCGCAGCCTGATGCAAAAACTGATAAAAGGAATAAGAGAACTGCATAAACTACTCCATGTAACAAAAGAGTTTAAAAAACCAGAAGCTGAGTTGTGGAGTTATGATGTGGCTCATCATGCAGGCTTATCTTTACAGGAAGAATATGAATTGCTTGGCCTTACGCATGAACTGCAACGGCAGGAATACTTAAAAAGACACCTTGCAAAAGTATTACCCTTGATGGCTGATATGGAATTGCTGAAAAAAAGAGTTAAGCTAAACGGACATTTTAAAAACATGGGTGGCTTTGATGTTTAATTTTTATTAACCAACACACAATTATGAAAACACTTTGTTTTGATTTTGGCAACACCCGCCTTAAAGCAGCCGTCTTTGAAGATGATGTGCTGAAAGATATAATTGTGTTGCCCAACGATGAACTCATAACCATTGACAGGCTGCTTCATATTCACCAGCCGCAAAAAACCATTCTTGCATCGGTTATTAACCACAGCCAGCGCATTGAAGAACTGCTGGCATCCAAATCAACTTTTCACAAACTATCTCATTTAACCAAAGCAAATTTTACTACTGCAGTTGGCAAACCCGAAAGCATTGGTGCCGACAGGCTTGCATTGAGCGCCGCTGCTGTTCATTTTTTTCCTCAAAAGAATAACCTGGTAATTGGCATTGGCACCTGCATCACTTATAATTTCATCAACCAGTATCACCAGTTTATGAGCGGCAGCATATCGCCTGGCATGGAAATGCGCTTTAAAGCCCTGCAGGTTTTTACCGCAAAACTGCCACTTGTGGAAGCCCAATGGAATTTTCCATTGCTGGGATACGATACTGACACCAACATTTTAAGCGGTGTTATTGCAGGAATGGCTTTTGAAATGGATGGTTTTATTGATGCTTATGAAGCTAAATACGGCAACTTTAACGTGGTGTTAACCGGGGGAGATACTGAGTATTTTGCCCGTCGGCTTAAAAAAAGGATATTTGCCGACTCAAATTTTTTATTCAAAGGCTTATATGCACTCAGCGAAACTAACAATGACTAAAAATTTACTCGTACTATTTGTGGCTTGTGGCTTGCAGTTTACGGCGTTCTCCCAGGAAAATTCACCTTATTCCCGTTACGGATTGGGCGATTTGGTACCCAACCAAAATATAACTAACCGTGCCATGGGCGGCATTGCAGCCGGTTATTCCGATTTTCAGGGTATTAATTTTGTAAACCCGGCATCGCTGGCAAATGTGGGTAACACCATTTTTGATGTGGCTGCTGAAGCCGATTTCAGAACTTTGAAAAGCACCAATCCGGCAAAAAAATACACACAGGCCAATTCATTGTTCTCTTACCTGCAGGTTGCTTTTCCGCTGGCTTCCGAAAAAATGAAGAAAAAAGGCGGTGGCTGGGGTTTAAGTTTTGGTTTAAAACCTATAAGCCGTATTGATTATAAAATTGAAAAAAGACAGCGTCTCACAAATATTGACAGTCTTTATACAATTTATGAAGGCAATGGTGGTTTAACCCAGGCTTTTGTTGGCACAGGTATAAAATTTAATTTCAGCAAAGACCCCAAAATTGTAAATGCTTTAAACCTGGGTGTTAATGTTGGTTATATGTTTGGCACCAAAGATTACAGTACCAAACTTGTTTTTATAAATGATACCGTTGCATATTATAAATCCAACTCAGCTACTTCGGCACATTTTGGCGGTGCCTTTATCAATGGCGGAATATTGTATGAAAAATCGCTAAGCAAAGATGCCATACTCAGAATTGGTGTTTATGGAAACCTGCAGCAAAAATTAAATGCAAAGCAGGATGTGTTGAGAGAAACATTTCAGTTTGATGGTAATGGAGGCACATTCAGGTTAGACAGTGTGTATCAGCAAAAAGATGTGAAAGGAACAGTTCAATATCCTTCCTCTTTTGCTTTAGGGTTTACCTATATTGACAGGAACTGGCTTTTTGGAACCGACTTTGAAACCACCAACTGGAATAACTACCGTTATTTTGGCCAGGCCGATGCAGTAAAAAATAACTGGACAGTAAAAGCAGGCGCACAATATTATCCTGCCAAAGAAAATACACCGGTTAAAAAATATTTCAATTTTGTAAAATACCGGGCCGGTTTTTATTATGGCCCCGATTATATACAGCCAACCGCTAATAACAGGCCGCAATATGGTTTTACTGTTGGCACAGGCATGCCGCTTACATCCCTGCAACGCATCCGTTTTGGCGAATATGTTTTTTTAAACACAGCACTTGAAATTGGTGCAAGAGGCGATAAAAAAAGCAACATAAAAGAAAGCTACACCCGTTTCAGCATTGGTTTATCAATGAATGCCCGTTGGTTTCAGAAACCAAAGTATGACTAAGAATTTTTTTGATACCGGCATTTGTTCTTCGATTTTACATCGTTGCTACGCTCAGTTCAAAAACATTAATTCTGTTGGGCTTTTACCAAAGCGTAGAAGGCGTTATACAATTAAGCAAATCTTTATTAATATTTCATCTTTTGTATTCCTGTTCAGCCTTTCTCAATGCGAAAACAGCGATAAAGATTTAAAAGACTTCAGCTCAAGAAATATTGGAGTAGAAGAAGCAAAAGAGGTGGACATCAACTATACCCTTGGCGGCAAAGCAAAAGCAAAACTATTATCGCCATTAATGTTAAGGGTGCAGGATACAATGCCTTACGTAGAGTTCCCTCAAAAGCTGCATGTAAATTTTTACAACGACTCTACCATCATCGAAAGTCAGTTAGATTCCAAATACGGAAAATATTTTGAAAGCCAGAGCAGGGTTTTTTTAAGAGACAGTGTGAGGGTGTTAAATACAAAAGGCGATACGCTTTACTGCGATGAACTTTATTGGGACAGAAATAGGATTGGTACTGAATTTTATACAGACAAACCCGTACGCATCAGAACCCGTACACAAATTATTGACGGCATTGGTATGGAAGCCCGCCAGGATTTTAAAGAATGGCACATCATACAGGTTACCGGAGTTATTAAAGTGCCCGCCACCGAGTTTCCGGATAATTAATGGAATTTAAAAACAAATTTCCTTACTCATTGTTATATTAAATTCGGTTCGTTCATTTATGGTTTGCAAAGCAAATAAATATACCCTCAACATTAAAATCTGAATTACAAATTTGTGAAAAGCATTTCAAAAACAAATACTGTTACTAAGCCTCCCCTCGGCGGAGTTTTGAAGGGGCTGGTAATCATTTATGGCATCCCCAATTGCGACACAACTAAAAAAGCAAAGGAATGGTTTAATAAAAATGATATAGCTTTTACTTTTCATGATTATAAATTGCAGGGCATCAGCAAAGAAAAATTAAACGAATGGTGCCATCTTAAAGGGTGGGATGCTATCTTTAACAAGCGAAGCACTACCTGGCGGGAATTGCCGGAAGCTGAGCAAAGCAAAGTGATAAATGAACAGGCGGCTATTAAAGTGATGTTAGCTAATAACAGTATAATTAAAAGGCCGGTTATTGAACATAATGATAAAATAATTGTTGGTTTTGATGAAGCAGCGTATGAGCAGATGACAGGCAAAAAATAATCGTAACATATCAATTAACTGGTTGTTTTTTTGTAAATTTAAAGATGGAAAACAGTGCAGAATTAAAGCAGTTGATACGCAAAAATGCCCACCTGTTCTGGTACATTAAAGACAGCGAAAAAGAAAACCTGCCTTTATCTGTGGTGCTGGAGTTTTTTTTGAACTATGCTGATAAATCAGAAATAAAAAATTTGCTTAGCATTGTGGGTATTAAGCATGCAGCAAAAACATTTTTTGAAGATATTGAACTAAAAGGCAGCAGAAGTAATTATCTGCCGGTATTCCAAAATTATTTCTCTTTGTACTTCAAAAAATATGCATCTTAATATTCTAAACCATAATCAGCAGGATTTACTGCCGCTGCTCTCTAAATTTAAAAGAGAATTTTATATGGTTGGTGGCACAGCCATTGCCTTGCATATTGGTCATAGAATTTCAATTGACTTTGATTTATTTAAAGCAGGAATTATTAAGCCAAAGGAAATTATTACCAAGTTTGAAAAACAGCAGGAAAAATTTGAAGTCACTTACAACACTGCCGGGCAGCTTAATTTAAATTGCCGGGAGGTTAAATTCACTTTTTTTGATTTTGAATTTACAATTCCTCATCCTGTTCGGGTTCAAAATTTTATTGAGATGCCAACATTGCTTGATCTTGCAGCGATGAAGGCTTATGCACTTGGAAGAAGAAGCAAATGGAAAGATTATGTTGATTTATTTTTTATCATAAAAGACCATTATTCTATTAAAGAAATTTCCGAAAGGGCTTTTGAACTTTTCGGGGACTTATTCAGTGAAAAATTATTCAGAGGTCAGTTAAGTTATTTTACCGGAATTAGTTTTGAAGAAAAAGTTGATTTCCTTCTCGGTTTTGAAACCGGCGAAAACATCATTAAAGAGTTTTTAACAGAAGCATCATTACAAGGATTTTAAATAAACAAACACAATTTAAAAATTATGAAACGTAACGCAACTGCCGTTTGGAACGGCTCGGGTAAAGAAGGCAACGGCAACCTTACCACACAAAGTACTGTATTAAACAAAAACCAGTATTCCTTCAACACCCGTTTTGCAGATGGTGTTGGCACCAATCCGGAAGAACTGGTAGCCGCAGCACATGCAGGCTGCTTTAGTATGAAACTGAGTTTTGTACTGGGTGCCGCAGGTTTTACGCCTGATGAAATTGAAACCAAATGTGAAATTACTTTAGACCCTGCGGCTGGAGCCATTACAGAATCGCATTTGACAGTATCGGCAAAAGTGCCGGGTATTGGTGCAGAAAAATTTGAAGAGTGTGTGGCCGATGCAAAAGCAAACTGCCCCATTTCAAAATTGTTGAATACAAATATCACACACGAAGCAACCCTTGCTTAAAAAAAATCAGTATGTTATTTAAAGACAAAACTGTTCTCATCACCGGCGCAAGCCGGGGTATTGGAAAAGCCATTGGCCTGCGCCTTGCCCGGGAAGGCGCCAACATTGTTATAGCCAGCAAAAGTGTGGAAGAAAACCCCAAACTGGGTGGCACAATTTTTTCTGCGGCAGCAGAAATGGAAGCTGCCGGGGGCAAAGTGCTGGCAGTGCAATGCGATATCAGGTTCGAAGACCAGGTGCAAAATGTAATTGATAAAGCTGTTGAAACTTTTGGCGGAATAGATATACTCGTTAATAATGCATCGGCCATTAACTTAACAGCAACAGAGCAAATTGAACCCAAACGCTACGACCTGATGCATGATATTAATGTAAGGGGAACTTTTTTTGTAAGCAAGGCATGCATTCCACATTTAAAAAAGGGAACCAATGCACATATCCTTAATTTATCGCCGCCCATAAATCTCGATATGAAATGGTTCAGCAAACACCTGGCTTACACCATCAGCAAATACAATATGAGTATGATAGCACTTGGCCTGGCTGCAGAATTAAAAAAGTATAATATTGCCGCCAATGCGTTGTGGCCACGAACCACCATTGCCACAGCTGCCGTACAAAATTTACTGGGTGGCGATATGCTTATGAAAATGAGCCGAACGCCAGATATTATTGCCGAGTCGGCTTTTTACATTTTAAGTAAACCTTCTGCCGAATGTACCGGCAATACTTTTATTGATGAACAGGTATTGGCCAGTGAAGGCATCACAGATTTAGATAAATATGCTGTAGTGCCTGGGGGCAAATTGTACAACGATCTTTTCATTTAACCCGCCTGTTAAAAAAATCCTAAGAGATTTTTTCTTTGATGAATGGTAACTTTTTTATGGAATGTACGTTTAATTTCGTACTGCATTATTACGCCATGAATAATGCATAACTCAACCAAAAAAAGTATAGCCATGACCAACAAATTTGCTGGGATGCTTTGTGCATTCCTATTACTCCACTGTATTGCAATTGCCCAAACCAACTTTAGGGAATTAAGACCAAAGCGTATCAGCACTTCATTAAAAATTGATGGTGTGCTTGATGAAGCAGCCTGGAAAGATGCACCGGTTGCCGATAAATTTACGGCACTACGACCAACACCTTTTAAACCCGAAAATCCTGACAATGCAACCGAAGTATTTTTCCTTTATAATAACGAAGGCATTTATATCGGAGGCAACCTGCATGAAAAAAATAAAGACAGCATTGCATCAGAATTAGTTGGCCGAGACCGTTTTGGAAACAATGATTTTATAGGTGTAATACTTGATACCTATAATGATAAAATAAATGGGTTTGAATATTTTGTTACGCCGCTTGGCGAACAAATGGATGCCAAACAAGCGCCCAATCCCAATGGCAACAGCGAAGATTTTAGCTGGAATGCTGTGTGGCAAAGCGCTGCCAAAATCAACAGTAATGGATGGAGTTTTGAAATGTTCCTGCCATATTCTGCTATCCGTTTTGGAAAGAGAAACATCCAGGACTGGGGGTTGAATATTGTGAGAAGAAGACAAAAATGCGGTGAGCAGTTATTCTGGCAACAGATAGACCCAAATAAAAATGGATTTCTAACACAAGAAGGAATGTTACTGGGGTTGGAAGATGTTAAGCCTCCGCTACGCCTGCAACTTTCTCCTTACTTTTCTTCTTACCTTATCAGCGATGGTACAGCACCTGCCGGAACAGATAAAACAACAACACAAATTAATGGCGGGATGGATGTTAAGTACGGCATTAACCAGGCATTTACACTGGATATGACGTTGATACCAGACTTTGGCCAGGTACAAAGCGACAGGAAAGTTTTAAACCTGTCTCCCTTTGAACAAAAATTTAATGAGAACAGGTCTTTTTTTACGGAGGGAACAGAACTGTTTAATAAAGGAGGCCTTTTTTACAGCAGGCGCATTGGCAACAGTCAGCCAATACATTATTGGGATGCATATAACCAACCGGAGTCAAATGAAATTGTTGCTAAAAATCCTGCACAAAGTAAATTAGTGAATGCAACTAAAATAAGCGGCCGCACACAAAATGGATTGGGCGTTGGTATGCTGAATGCTATAACAAAACCACAGTTTGCCATTATTGAAGACAATGGAAAGCAACAACGAAAATTTGAAACCGATCCTTTAACCAATTACAATGTGTTTGTGCTGAATCAATCTCTTAAATACAACAGCAGCATTTCTTTGGTAAATACAAATGTATGGCGCAGCGGTGCAGACTATGATGCCAATGTAAGCTCTGTACTTTTTGATTTCAATGACAAAAAAAATATGTGGAATGTTGGTGGTGCTGTTGGTATGAGTGCATTATTTAATAAAAATAAAAAAAACAGCATTGGCTACACACACAGCATTTACTTTGGCAAAACAAGCGGCCGTTTTAATTTTACCCTGTGGCAGGATTTAACCAACGATAAATATGACAAAAGCGATTTGGGTTATTTCACCAATAACAACAGCCTTGATAATGGAATATGGATGGGATACAACTGGACCAAGCCAAAAGGATGGTACAATAACCTTTACCTGAATGCAAATTTTTATCACAGCCGGCTGGTTACGCCAATAGATTTATTCAGGGGAAAAGAAATGATGTTTCAAAATGCCGGAGGTAATTTTAATGCCAATGCACAAACAAAAAAATTGTGGCAGGTTGGTATGAATGTAAACTTTGGTACCAACTACACAGATTTTTATGAACCACGGGTGTATGGCAGGATTTTTCAAAACAAGGGAAGGATTGGTTTGAATGGATGGTGGAACAGCAACCAGACAAAAAAACTTTCGTGGGGAGGAAACTTTTTTACAGGAGTGGGCAGTGTGTTCAACCGCAGAAGCCTGGATTATGGTTTATTTGGCAAAATCCGGTTCAGCAGCAAATTTTCGGTGAACCATTCTGTAAACATTCAAAACAGCCGTAACCAACCCGGCTGGGCTTACACAAAATATTCGGGCCAGGGTGCATTGGCAGATACAATTATTTTTTCGAGAAGAGATTTGCGTACTGTTGAAAATGTGCTCAGTTTTAAATATAATTTCACCAACCGGATGGGCCTTACGCTGAGCACAAGGCATTACTGGAGCAAAGTGGCACCGCAGCAGTTTTATGAGCTGAATAAATATGGCAACCTTGTTACCCCTTCGGTTCCATTCACCAAAAATGTAAATCAGAATTATAATTTCTTTAGTGCAGATATGGTTTATACCTGGCAATTTGCACAGGGAAGTTTTATAAATATTGTTTGGAAAGATATTGCTGAATCATTTAACAGGGAATTTGAGAAAACCTACT
>JANNAM010000109.1:0-25721 GCA_031384415.1 Bacteroidota bacterium | reverse complement strand
TGTAGTAAATACATATTCCAGCACATTGGTAGGACTATTCCAGGTAAAATCTTTAACTGTACCATAGGCAAAATTTATATTAGCCCTTCTGAAAACGGCTGGCAATTTTCTCACTTCAGGAAAATCTGCTACATCCCAATAAATAGCTGTTGGCTGGCGTACCTTGGGAGCAAAATGAGCCAATGCAGTATGCAACACCCCGGTGGTGGCTGATAAATCACTTGTTGGCCTTTCCAGTTCTACCCCTTTTTCATGAATACCATTAAATATTAAATCGTTAATCAAAACTTTTTCATCATCTAATTTAGAAGCCAGCACTTCTAATGGTGCCAAAGTAGTATGAGAATCTGCTGAAACTATATCTGCCAAATATTTTACGGCTGGTATAATGTGGTATTTAACGTAAATATTCAGGCTGTCTAAAGGGTTCAATGGATTGCCGGTATTTGAATATTTTGCTTTTAGTGCATTGTAACTTAAAATGCCCGAATCCTGCAATGCCAGGTTGGTTTCTGCCAGTACTGTGTACCATTTTCTTAAGGAAGGAACAGTACTGTTAATGGTATTGATGGTATCGTAATAGCCTGTTGCAACAAGTGCCTGTTTAAAAATTGAAAACCTTGCATCGGCCGAAATTAACTCGGCTACCGTTTTAGAAGCTGGTTTTAAAACCCTGTCAACCTGGTGTATTAAACCATTGCCTGTTTTAATATTGGGAATAGTAATGGTACCCTGCCTGTTTACCAAGATGGTGGAAATACCACTGTTGTTTACAACTGCTGTTATCAGGTATTGGCCATACATAGTAATCGTAGGCAATTTGCCATCCTTAAATGTAGAGGTGGGAAGTGTATCTTCCAGCAAGTGAAACTTTACAATATCCTGTGCTTCGGTGGTGGTAATGGCACCTAAGGTTTTACCAATTTCAGTTAAGTAAATACTTACCGCACTGTCAGTAGGTACAAACATGGTATAACTGCCATAGGCATCTAAAAAACCTGCATATCCCGATTTGTCAACAATGGCAGTAATAGAGGAATACTTAGCAGGGTTTGCTTTCAGGTAGCTGTAAATATTAAGGTCAGAAGTTGTAGTCACTACATACTTTACTTTTTTACAACTGCCTGCTCCTGCAATCATAAACAACCCTGTTATTACAGCCAATATTGGAAAACTCAAATACTTTTTCATACTTTATATTTTTAAAAAATGTTTATCTATAAAATGGGTTTTGTACCAATGATTTATTCGTACTTAGTTCATACGAAAAAATGGGAAGGTAATGGCAGTTTTTATCCCTGAACTTTGCAATAGCCGACTGCTGCCTGTTTGGGGGCACAGTGCTGGCAACCATATCCAGCAAAATATCAAGGCGCTGATAATTGTTTCGGCGTGCATTTCTAAGCAGGTCAAACCAGCGCTTGCCTTCAAAAGCAAATTCCCTTGCCCTTTCACTTAATACATAATCGGCAATCGCCACTTTATCATTGGGTGCCGGGTTGGCAGCAGTAGCAGCCAAAGCCCTTGCCCTTGCTCTTATAACATTAATAATATCAAGTGCGTCCTGTCCATTTCCCAATTGATTCTGGGCTTCGGCTTTCATTAATAATACATCTGCATACCTGTACATAATCCAGTGGGCATAAGATTCAGTCTGGGCACGTAGAACTGTATTGTTGAGACCAATATATTTCCATATTAACTGGTCGGTTGCCCTTACCGCTGCGCCATCGGCCCTGATATCAAACAATAATGGATTGGTAAAATCAACAGTATAAATCTGATCCATTACAATTGGGTTTGCCAAAAACCTCCGTCCTGTGGTGTTGAACAATGTATAAAAAGTGTTCAGTTTTTGTTCATCAAACTGAAGTTCGAACAGACTTTCATTGCTGTTGCCACTTACGTATAAAGTGGTGTACCATAAATTTGGCTGGCTTCCGTCAATTAAACCAAAAGAATTAGTTGAAATTATTTTGTTGCATGCTGCTACACATTCTGCATATTTTTCCTGCCATAAATAAACATCGGCCTGAATTGCATTGATCGTAGCTTTTGTAATCCGCCCCTTGTTGGATGCCCTGTCTCCATAACTTGTTACTGCATAGGTTTCTGCTTCGCTTAAATCTTTAAGTACCTGAGTAAGCACTACCGTCTGCGAACTTTTGGGAAGAGAAACAATGTCTTTATCATTTTGTGTTGCTTTTAATTTCAAAGGCACTTCGTCAAAAGTACGTACCAGGTAAAAATACATCAAGGCCCTGATGGCTTTTGCTTCGGCAGTTGCCTTGTCCAATGCATCCTGGGTAAATGTGGCATCTTTAGTCAACACACCCGGTGCATAATCAATAACAGTGTTACAGTAATTTATTGTCTCATAAATCCCCCGCCAGTTGGCAACAGAGTTAGTGGGTAAAATATTTACATTAATAACATCTATTTGTTCTGTTGTGGTTGCCAGTGTGCTGGTTATCATATCGGCCCTTAATTCGCCCCACAGGAAAAAAGTTTCAGCAGCATTTCTGGAGCCTGTTGCCGAACCGGTAAGCGATGCATAGCATCCTGTTACAGCGGCCTGCACCTGCTCTTTCGTTTTCCAGTATTCTGCACCAGTTAGGCCATCCTGTGGCTGCAAATCAAGCCATTTATTACAGGATAAAAAAGGCGCCAGCATCACAATCACCAGTAATTTTAAAATAGTTATTCTAAACATTTTATTTCTTTTAAATTAATTTAAAAACTTGTTGCAATCCCGATGGTAAATGTCTTTACAGGCGGCGTATAAGAATTATCTACTGCCACCCTGAAAGGATCGCTTCCCCTCACACTTGCTTCCGGATCCTGGCCGGTATATTTTGTCCAGGTATAAAGATTTTCAATAGTTATATAGCCACTCAAATTTTTCATTTTAAGCTTTTGAACCAACTTTTTGGGTGCTGTATATCTAACGGTAGCTGTTCTAAATCTCAGGAAAGAAGCATCTTCCACATACCTGTCGCTGCCCAGCCAATTGTAACCTGTGCGATATAATGCCCTTGGTATATCTGTTATATCACCGTCTTTTCTCCATCTTCTCAACGTGGCGGTACTTTGATTATCAAACCCACTCATGTTGGTGGTATAAATTTGTGTTCCGTTCACCAAATCAACTTTATACCTGTAGTTAAAAAACGCTGTAAACTTCCAGGCGCCTTTGTAAGTTACCGATGTGCCAAAACCGCCGGTAAATTTGGGAATGCTGTTGCCGAGGTAAACAATATCCTGGTAGTTGATGTTGCCATCATGGTTAATGTCTTCATACATTGCATCGCCGGGCTGAAAAGTGTAACCAATACTTGGATAATTAAATTTCATATAAATAGTTTGCCCAACCGGGCCAATGATGGGTTTTCCGCTTCCATCAGTAGCAATCGTTGACTGCAAATCTTTATAAACACCTTTGTATTTAAATCCGTAAAAAGAACCAAACGGGCTGTTCACCTGCATATAAGTTTTATACTGGCCGTTTGCTGTAATGTCACCTTTGTCTCTTGGATATAAGTCTGAAATTTCTTTGATAACATTTATGTTACGGGCAATGTTGAAATTAAAATCAAGCTGCCATTTTTTTGTTTTATAAGGCGTTACACCCAGACCCAGTTCAAATCCCTGATTATCCATTTTACCCACATTCATATCTACACTATTAAAGCCGTTGATGGAAGAAATCTGCAACCCGGGAAAATACATGTTATTTGTGCGGTTTGAATAAAATTCTACATCAGCCGTAAACTTACGTTTGAACATGCTAATGTTGAAGCCCAAATTTTTTCCTATAATAGTTTCCCATTTTAAGTTGGATAATTCCATATTGGCTGGATAAACACCTGCCTGGCCCAAATATGTCCAGCTAAATGTGTTATAAATATTGATGTAGCTGTAATCCCTTCTGGGTGCGTTACCGCTTTGCCCATAACTTGCCCTGAAACTTAAATCATCTACATTTTTTACAAAATGCCGCATGAATTTTTCGTCAGAAATTCTCCAGCGCATGGATGCTGAGGGAAACAAACCATAGCGGTTTTCTGGTCCAAACCTTGAGTTGCCATCGCCCCTTAAACCTGCATTAAATAAGTATTTATCTTTAAAAGCATACTGGCCATTTATTAATAAACCAACACTACGGGTTTGCCCTGTGTATGCTGTCAATCTTGTTTCGGCATTTTGTGTACGTGATGCTGATGAAGGATCCTGTAATACAGATGAAGCTGTATTAGATGTCAGCACTTCCTGCGAAACATATTTATTGTCATAAGTCATTAAGGAAATAAAACTGGTAAGGGTATGTTTGTCATTTTTAAATTTGGGTGTATATACCAGATTGGTTTTAGACTGAACATTAAAAACATCTATATCACCATCATAAGCCCTGTTAACCGAAGGTTCTGTCCATGGCCTTCCGGTTGAAGTTTGCGGTAAAAAACTGTTGTTTTTGTTGTTGTTAATATCAAACTGCACATCAAAAGTTGCAAACAATACTTTTTTTATGATGTCGTACTTTAGATTAAAATGCGGCGTTACACGTTGGCTGATAATACTATTTTTTGCCTCCTTTGCCATGGCCACAGGATTGATAGTGCCGCTGACAGAACCATTGCTGGATACACCATTATATTGTCCCTGTATATTATTGGCCGGCGAAAAATAGTTACCCGAAAGGTTGCCAAACTCATCATATTCGTAAATGCTCATATTGGGCATTTTTCGATAAGCAATGTCACGTAAATTCAATGCAAAGTTGCGGTTGTTATCTGTGTAAGAATATGACAAATCCGATTTGAAACTGATGCGTTCAGATACCACATAATCTAAATTGATACGGGTGCTGATACGGTTTAAATAAGAGCCCAGTGTAGTTCCTTTTTGATTCAGGTAGCCAACCGATGCAAAATACCTTGCCTTTTCGCCACCGCCGGTCATTGAAATATTATGATCCTGTGTAAACCCTATTTGAGTGATAGCTTTTATCCAGTTGGTGTTTTTACTGTAATTATTAAACCAGTAAGGATCGTTTGGATCATATTGAAACTCTTTTACGCTTTGTGTGTTCAATGGAGTACCTGTTGCATTCATGAAGGCCTCAGGTATTAATGTGGAATATTCATCGCCGGTTAGCATTGGAATAGCTTCTGGCTGTTTTGTTATAGATGATTTGTTGGTGTAATTAAAAGAAGGTTTTCCAATACTACCTCTTTTTGTAGTAATAACTACCACGCCACTCGCCGCCCTTGAACCCCAAATTGCTGTGGAGGCTGCATCTTTTAAGATGGTAATATCCCTTATGTCGGATGGTGCAATATTTAATAAACTTGCATAACCCAACTCATCGGCAGCGCCAAAATTAAAATCGGATGGAATGGCAGTTTCATAAGGCATACCATCCACTACTATCAATGGATCGTTGGAAGAATTGATGGATGAGGTTCCCCTGATACGTATTTGCATCCCGGCGCCGGGATCGCCTGAGTTGGCAGTAATATCAATGCCGGGCAAGCGGCCTTGCAATGCCTGGTCAATTGAAGCAGCTTGCATTTCTTCCAAATCTTTTGCACTTATATGCGACTGAGCAGTTGTTACATCTTTTTCAGCAATTTGAAGCATGCCGTTATCAGCTTTTTTCAGAGACACTACAACCACATCGCCTAAATCTTTACGGTTATTTTCTAATTTAATATTAAAAGTTGTACGGGTATTGATAGATAAAACCTGGCCCAGGTGGCTAATATGGGTTATTGATAACTTATTTTTTGTATCAGAAATTCTAATTACAAAATTTCCTTCCACATCAGATTTTACAGCCCTGATGGTTCTGCCGTCTTCATCTACTTCTGCAATGGTTACGTTAATTACAGGCTTATTATTGTCACTTGTAATTCTTCCCTGAACGGTAGTAGTGGTTTGTGCAATGGCGAAATTAACAAGCAACATTGCTGAAACAATGCAGGTTAATTTTGTAATTAGTTCTTTCATTATAAAATGTCTTTTATTTTTCTTACTAATAAATGATCTGCTTATTTATTCCCTTTTTAATACCTTAAATAATTATCAACCAAATGAATTACTGCACGGTTGGATAAATTATTATTTAAGGTGGTAACCATTCTTGCTTTTCTGCCAAAACCATCCCCCACTTCAAATAAACCGCCGGGATATAAAATAGAAAAGGTGACCGGATCTCCCACTGCATTTCGAAGCAGCGACGGAAATGAACCAATGTCAAGCCCGTTTGCTATCACAGTACGTTTGTCTAAAAAATGGTACTGCAGAAATTTTTCCACTTTTAATTTATCTGCAGTTAAGGTTGGTATAAAATTTGGCACCCCGGCAGTTCCGGGCAAATAACCATCAATAACAGCTTGAACTATTGCAGAATTTCTAGGGGCAAATACAGTATAAAAAGAACCGGGAATAATACCTGTTATTTCAAAAGTTGTTGCATTAAACATTGTGGAATTTTTTAAATAATTCCAGAAATAATTAAACTCAGAAGTTGCAGGTGTACCAAGGGTAGAAAGGTTATGACCTATAAGCAAATAAGGAAAGAACATCAATTCATTTATATACACAACCTGCCCGTTTAATGCCGGCCTTACACTGTCTATCGTAATGCTTACATTTCTTTCGATGGAGCCGGCGGTAAATACTTTATTACCGTCATATTTAATAAACTCGTTTCCATAAGTACCTATAATACCTTTTATGCCGGTAGTTCCAATGTTGGCCAGTTCATTATTGGGCGTTTCAACCACCCCTGAGTTGAGCATACGTAATAAATTAAGCCGGTTACTGTCGTTGGTAGAAACTGCTCCACCAACCGGGTTGGTAAATACCCATGAGTTGGAACCGGAATTATAACTGTAACCCCTTGCTGCCAGCAATGCATCCGACATCATGAACATAGTATATTTAACATTGGGGTTTGTTATGGTTGGTTTTAAATCCATATCCAGCAACCTTGTCATTAAAGTATAGCGGGGGTCTAAATAAGCTTTGCCATAGACTGTAGCAAATACATTGGGTTCGTTTACTTTTTTGGTGCCATAAAAAACACCATTGCTCAGCACTTTTCTGTCAACAATATCTGTGGTATTGTTCATTTTTGCAGGCTCACCCAAAAAATTATAAGTACTGCTGAATTTACTTGGCCATACAGTGGACTGCCACATGTGTGCATTTATTAAATCTGCTATAATACTAATGGGCAATGAATTTAAAGAAGGGTATTGTTTCAGTACAACAGTGTTTATATATTTATTTAAAGAATCGTTGGTAGGTACAAACATTGTCCAGCCGTCTCTTTGCCCGTCGTTATCCTGTAGTTTAAAATAGTTTTCGTTGTTGGGAGAAAATGCCAGCAGGTTGGAATATACTTTTACTGAAACATCTGTACTGCCCCCGTTAAGCACCTGGTACCGCCGGGTTGCTTCGGCGTTTTTAATAAACAGCACCATGAATCTTTCTATTATACTCCTGAAAAGACTGTACTGAGGTTTGTTACGTAAATACTGATCAATACTTTTTGCAGGAACAATTGCTTTATCTACAAAATGAATTACACCATTTTCGGCAACAACATCTTTTTGAATTACTTTGGCATTGGCTACATTAAAACCTGAAAATGTTGAACCCGGATAAAAGAAACTATAATCTGCCGGGGTTAACCCTTTGGCAGCCAGGAATTCACTGGTAAAATAAGGAATGTATTTATTATTGTTGTCGGCAAATACATAATAACTGTTGGTTACCCCTGTGTTGTTCCTGTTTGAAGATATTGCTTTTACTGCTACTCCAGCATCACTTGTATCATTATAAAAACCGGTGTAATAAGCAGTGCGCCTTTTAAAAGCAAGGTCAGTTACCCAACCTGTAGATGACTGGTAATCGTCAATCCTGTTTTTTTCAAAAGCATTATAAACTAACAGGTATTGCACCACCATCTCAGCAGTTACAGAATCTACAGCATCAACCGAAGTAAAACCACGTTCGCCTAAAAAAGCAGCAAACTCTGTATCGGCAGTAAATGCAGAATCAGAAGGAGCAAAAATTGTCCAGTAACCTGCGGCTGATAAAGTTGATTTATAACCTGCCTTATTTATCAGCGAAATAAATTTGGTGTAATTTCCTTTGGCTTCTAACTGTTGGTATATGGGTGGCTGCAGGTTGGCAGGACGCTTATAAAACTCATCGAATTTTTTCTTGCAGCTAAATAAAAAAGTTGTTGTAACAGCAACCAGCAGTAATCGTTTTATTTTTTTCATATCAGTACAAAACATTTTGTTTGTTAGATGAATAATTTTCTATAAAAAAATCTGAGAAAGAAAGTCTGCAATAATGAAAGGCAGATGAGAAAGCTACAGCAGAAAACAGTAAATGAACCCTGATTAAAAGTAAATTTGTATTACAGAGAAAGAAAAGTATAATTTTCTTCATACAGCAGTCGTCTTATATTTAAACAATCAGTTCGTTTGGCAGAATAAAAAACCTTTTATTCTGTTTGGAAGCTTAAAAATATATTTTTAGTTCCCTTCAACCATCCTGTTGCATCCTGAAAACAACTATAAATTTGGGGCTGATGATAATGTTTTATTATTCCGGACTTATATTAATAACTTCATCACCTACAATATAGCAATTTTTAGGTGAACCTCAAATGAATACTGGTACTATTTTACTTAAATGGCTTTTAAACGATTTTGAATACAAAAGGCGAAGCTGTCATAAACCTTCCGCCCTGCGAAGTAGTAAATAAATAGGCTGGTTTGCCTTTAAGCAATAGCAATTGTGGCCTTTCAAAACGGCCATACTTTTTAAGATGTGAAGGCGGAGGTGGTTGCTGAATGTATTTATTGGCAGCATAATAAGCAATTTCAGGCATTTTCCATTTTATTCCATCTTTTGATTGCATGATAATCCCATTTTCATGGTTAAAGAACCCCATATCTCTTGCAATCATTTTAAATTTTCTTTTATCCATCCATATAAAAGCATCTTCAAACTGGCAGTTGTTTCCTTTGTAAGAAAAATCAATTACCGGATTGCCTTTATACTTTGTATAAGGGCCTTCTAATGCTGAGGCAATGGCAAGCCCGTATTTCCTGTTCCCTTTTATTAATGGGTCGGTGGATGTTTCATAGTCTTTTGTATTCCATGATTTATAATACAACCAGTAATGCCCTTTGTGTTTTATAAATGCAGGGTTTGTGGTGCAGTGATCGTCCCATGCTCCTTCAGCACCGGCCTCCAGCAATGGTTTATCTGGGCGCTGCCATGGCCCATTCAATGAATCTGAAAAAGCAAGCCCTATTCTTTTGGTATTTGTTTTACCATTTGAATTGCCCATATAAAAAAGACAATACCTGTTATCTATTTTTTTTATTAAAGGATTATGGCAGGTTGTTGCATCAAAAAAACCAGGCCTTGGCGAAAAAACAGTTTCAACAAATTGGTAAGGGCCTTCAGGTAAATCGGCAACTGCATGGGCAATCTCACTTCCTTTTATCCACCCGCCCATTCCTTTTTTTGCATCCCAGCGTGAAAAGAAAACATGAATTTTTCCGTTCTCATCTTCGATAGGGCTGTTGCACCAAACATAATATCCTTCCATTTCCAATACCCGGCCAACCGGCTGCAGGTGTTTTGCAAAGGAAGATTCATGGTCATCAAAAAGTAAAGAGCCTGCCGCATTATTGGCGAGGCAGGCTCCTGCTGATAAAATAGAAAGCCTGGATATAAAATCCCTTCTTTCCATAAGAAAAATTAATATCCGGGGTTTTGAATATATAAACCCGGCACGGCATCCATTTGTGATTGCGGTACAGGGTAAATAACAAAATTGGCAGTTACCGGGTTCACCTTGTGCAGTACGGCATCATCAACTGCTATCCAGGCGTTCATAATAGTAATAAGGTTGCCGCTTCTTTGCAGGTCGAACCAGCGTGAGCCTTCGGCTGCAAACTCCCTTCTGCGTTCATCAAACAATTGTGCCAGTGTAACATTTGTAATGGCAGGTTGCGATGCTCTTGCCCTTACCTGGTTCACTATACCGTCTACATCGGTCTGTGTACCGGGAGCGCCACGTAAAATACATTCTGCTTTCAGCATCAGAATATCGGTGTACCTGATGGCAATAAAATTGATAGCCCAGTCAAAACGGCTTGTTGGAATCCTGGTAGTGTCTAAATATTTTCTAAAGAACGGTTTATTATCAGTGGTACCGGTATAAGTGTAAGGTGATGTATGAATAGTTGGCGACCTCCTTGTATCTGTAGCTGCAAAACTGTTGAGCATATTGGTTGAAACCGATGGATTACCAAGTGCACCATTTGCCGGTGTATTTGCCCCCAATGAATTGAAATAGTTTTGGGGAACCAGTTGCCAGGTAAAGGTGGCGCCCAAAACAGGGTTTTGGCCTGTTAGATACATTACATCAAAAATCGCTTCTTTATTTGTTGATGGATTTTGATTGGTGTAAGAAAAAATGCCTGCAGCCGGAACGGGGAAAGTGTACAAAGCGGGATTGAAAACAAAAAGCCCGCTGTTAATGATATCCTGCAATAAAGGAAGGGCAAGGTTCCATTCACTTAAGCCCATGCCCGGCCCTTCAATTCCGTAAGTAGGCCCCGACCTTGTCATGTAAACTTTTGCTAGCATGGCTTCGGCAGCATATTTTGTAGCCCTGCCCACATCTGTTGCAGTATAATTAGGAAATGTACCGGAGAAATTTACAGGCAAATTTGCTATTGCAAACTGAAGATCGGCAATGATGAATGTATAAACATCGGCCACAGAACTCCGTGGAATGGTTACAGCCTCATTAACAAGTACGGGGTGATCAATAACAGGCAGTTTGCCATAATATTTTATAAGATCGAAGTAAAAAAAGGCACGCAGGAACCTGGCTTCTGCTGTTAATCTTGTAGCCAATGCAGCATTGCCAACATAAGCACCATTTATTTTAATTTGCTCAAGCACAGTGTTGGCCCGGAAAATGCCACTGAAATTTGCAGTCCATGCTTCTTCTACATACACATTGGGGGCAATACCTGTTGAAAAATTATTAATGGGATCAGGGTCACGGCCGACGTCATTGGTGGGGTAAATATTATCCGACCTTATTTCTGAAAGAAAAAGCGACCTGTCGGGATAACCCCTTAGTGAATTATAAGTTGCATTAACAGCCTGGATAAAATCGCTGGGTTGCTGATAGAAAGTTAATGTTGTTGCCGATGATATGGGCACCTGGTTTAATTCTTTCTTACAGGAAGAAACAAAAACTGCAAGCGATGTGATTATAATAAAAGATATTTTTTTCATTTTAGTTTAATTTGGATATTTAAAAAGTAATGTTTAAACCGAATATCAATGATTTTGCAAGTGGTATGCCGCCATAATCACCGGCTTCGGGATAAGCAACATTGTTACCAACAGCTGTGTTAGCAGCTTCGGGATTTAAACCGTTGGTATATTTATCGTGGCCAAAAAAGTTTTCAAGCGTAAAGTAAACCCTTGCAGCCTGCACAGCCGGAGTTTTTATCAAGCCTTTTAAATTATAACCCAAAGTGATGTTTCTTACCCTGATATAATCTGATGAGTACAACCAGTCGGTGGCAGCAGTAATAGGATTGTTGTAAGTGGAATAAGCTTTTCCAAACCTTCCGCTTCCGGTGTTGGTTTCCGAATACCACCTGTCAACAAAAGACGCCGGGTGATTATCCGACCTGCCCTGGCCTGGCCTGGTAAGCGCCCTGCCCAACTGAGAATAAATTGAACCGCCCCACTGGCCTTGTACCAATGCAGTTAAATCAAATCCTTTATAACGAACAGTATTAGTGATGCCATAAGTATAATCGGGGTTTGGATGCCCGACAATTTGTTTATCGGCCTCGGTGATGATACCATCGCCATTTATATCCTCAAATTTAAAATCGCCGGGTTGCTGGTTGGTTGTGTAGCGGGCTACATTTGCGGCAATATCAGCAGCGGTTAAAAAACCTGTTACTTTTAAAACATAAATACTGTTAAGAGGAGAACCAACTCTTAATATCTGGTCAGAAACTGTAAACCCGTTTGGAACAATTACCTGTGTTTGGCCAGATGCCAACGCCACAATTTTATTTGTGTTGTGGGTTAAATTGATAGAAGTATTCCATTGAAATTTACCCACCAGGTTTCTTGTGTTTAATTCAAATTCCTGGCCTATATTTCTTACCGAACCTATATTATTAAGATAGGTTTGAAACCCGGTAACAGCAGGAACCTGCACATTTAATAAGAGGTCGGTATTTAATTTATTGTAATAATCGAATGATCCTGTAATACGGTTTTTTAATATCCCGAAGTCAAGACCAATATCATAGGTTTGCGATTTTTCCCATTTCAAATCGGGGTTGGCCAGCACATTTGGCGCCTGGCCTATTCCTCCGGTTTGCGTTGTGCCAAAAGGATAGCCTGCCGAACCAATTGTGGAAGCCCATGGATAATCATTTGGCAAATTATTATTTCCATTTACTCCATAAGATACTCTTAACTTAAGATCACTGATAATTGGTACGGTTCTCATAAAATCCTCATCACTGGCAACCCATTTTAAAGAAGCAGAGGGGAATACACCATACTGATTATTCATACCAAACCTTGAAGAACCATCACGGCGTAAACTAGCCGATAAAAAATATTTATCCTTGTAACCATACTGCATTCTTCCAAAATAAGAAAGCAATACACTTTGTGTTTGTGTAGTATTACCCGTTACGGCAGCTGCGGCATTTAATGTTTGAATTACCGCACTTGTAAATCCACCGTTCGAACTTAATGTAGTTCTGTCGAGCCGGTCCCAGTTGTAAGAATAACCAGCCAGCAAATTTAAATTACTGTGATATTTTTCAAATGCCTTTGTATAATTAAGTGTATTTTCATTTACAAAGGTTTGCCGCCGGTAGCTGTTATAAGTTCCGGAAGTAGCTGCAAGCAAATTGTTTGATCCGGTAAAAGTTCTTCCCGCCTGATTGCCGGTTGTAATGTAATTTACATAAGTAGTTCCTATGTTATCAGTATTGTCTAAATTGATTGAACTTCTAAAACTCAATCCTTTTATTATCTGTAGTTCGCCAAACAAACTGGCTATTGTACGGTATCGCTTTGTAAAGCCTTTGTTGTATAATAGTTTACCCAACGGCGAATTGGTAGTGCTGCTCCAGAGGTATTGCCCGTTTTTTCCTATGTTGGGTAAATTACCCATGGTATCTTCCTGAACAGGAGCCAGACTAAGCGCCTGGTGAAAAAGTGCATCTTTTCCATCAACACCCGGATCCTGTGTAATAGAATAAGTTGGTGCTACATTTAAACCAAACTTTAATTTTTTAGAAGCATTGATTTCTAAATTCGCCCTCATTGAATACGCTTTGTAACCCAGGTTTACTATAAAGCCATCCTGGTTTGCAAAGTTTCCCGACATAAAATATTTTACAGCCTCCGTTCCGCCACTTACCGAAATTTCGTAGTTCTGCATTTGTCCTTTTCTTTCTATAACATCCTGCCAGTTTATATATGCCAGTCCCGGGTGCCCGGGCATTTTCCATCTTGGGTCTAAAATATAATTAGCATCAAAAACACCTCCATTTTTTGCCAGCCTGGTGGCTTGGTCATCGTTAACTGTTGCACCTGCGCCACCATATTTTGCTACATACTGAGCATTGATTATTTCTGTTGCATGTTCAATCCACTGGTCGCCATTCATCATCTTCAATTGGCGCTGGGCCTCATTATAACCTGCATAACTGTTGAAAGTAATTTTGGGTTTACCGGCTTGGCCCCGTTTAGTAGTAATTAAAACAACACCGTTTGATGCCCTTGAACCATAAATGGCAGCAGCAGCAGCATCTTTTAAAACTTCAATAGTTTCTATATCGTTTGGATTAATATTATCGAGTGGGTTGCCTGTAGTAAAAGTGCCGTTTGTTGTATTGCTGGAATTAACAGCCAATGGAAAACCATCCAGTACATACAAAGGCTCATTGCCTCCGCTGATAGAACCTGTACCCCGAACCTGCACACTGAAGGCTTTGCCCGGAATGCCGGTATTTTGTTTTACAGTAACACCTGCCAACTGGCCTACCAGTGCCTGGTCAACACGGGTGATAGCCCTTTCATCAAAGTTTTCATTTTTTAATTTGCTTACGGCACCTGTAACATTTTTTTTCTTTTGGCTGCCATAACCAATTACTACTACATCTTCCAGCACACGCTGGGCAATACCAAGTGTGAGGTTAATTACTGTTTTATTTTTAACAGCAATTTCCTGTGGAATAAATCCCACATAACTAAACACCAATACTTCTTTACCCGTTAAGCCCGATAACCTGTAAGAACCATCTTGTGATGTTACTGTGCTTGTGTTTGTTCCTTTAACCTGAACGGTAACAGCGTTAAGTCCCTTACCGTTTTCATCTGTAACTTTTCCGCTTACAGATGCTGAAGGATTTTGTGCTTTTAATTGAGGAAAATAAAAAAAGAGAGTTGATAGCATGAGTAATATAATACTCTTTGCTATGAAAGAATTTAATTTCATACAGCAGTTTTAAATTTTAGCAATCGAAAGATATAACAGGTAAATCTATTAAATTCAATTGCAACAATCGTCCTGCACTATCCTGAATGCCTGATAAAAAATTGAAGAAAAAAAAACAGTGTGTAAGAACAAATAAACAGTGGGAATAAATTCTTTTAATTAAATAAAAAATGATAACATGAAGTTTATATTCACGCCATCATGTTTAAAATATCGGCAACACCGTAGTATTTAAGTTTTACCATATCGGCAGGCACTGCTAAAGTATTCCATTCTTTATGTATTGCCAAAGCTGCGCCCATGGCGGTTGCCTGGGCTACAGATGCTGCATATACTTCTAATTGCGGAAAAGCCAGTGCAAGCAAATGCATGTAAATTGAATTGTTGCTGAAGCCACCGTCAACAAATATGCGGTTAACATTTGACCGCTGAATTATTAATTGTGTGGACAGCGTTTGTTGTTCAATAATATCCATAATGAGGCAATGATATGCTTCTTCATAATTTTTAAATGATGATAAATTTCTGTTATCAAAAACAGAACGGTATAAAATGGTTTCATTTTTCTCAGCAGCTTCTTCAAAATTTTTTAAGCTGTGTAAATCTGTTATGATGCTGCTGTTGTATTTTACATTTTTATAAAAATCAACTGCTGTATTAAAATGTGCAGCCAGTTTTTTAACTTGCTGTTCATGTTCGTAACCTGCAAACAAACGGGATGCTTTTACCGGCCTGCCGTGATAACCAAAATAACAAAGGCAATCTTTCTTCAACTCATCTGCTGTTAAAGGCAAATCGTTAAAAGGATTTAAAGATATGCACCATGTGCCGGTAGAAATTAAAATAAAAGGTTCGGTAAAAACAGTGAGGTATGGGATGAGTGCCGCAGAACTGTCGTGCAATCCTGTGCCGGCCAGTAATTTCTTTTGGTTAAAAATAAATTCAACTGTTTTATCAGCAGGAAAAACCGGCGCCAGTTTTTCTTCAATGCCTTCCTCTTTTACCCAGCGGTGATAATCGTTTTTTTCAAAATCCCATAATTGGGTGTGGCAGCCAATGCTGGTAATATCCGACACTGCTTTTTTTGTAACCAAAAAACTGATGAACTGCGGCAAGTGCAAGGCGTACTTTAACTGGTTGAAAAGTTCCGGTTTTTCTTTCATCAGGCGATACAATTGCATGCCTGAGTTTAAACTTCCCAAAACCGGCGATGCCGTTTGGCAGGAGACATTTTCTTCGCCGCCATATTTGTTGTATAACTCCTCTTTTAATTTTTCGGGATAGGTTTTTAAATAACTGTATAATGGCGCAACAACTTTTCCTTCATCATCGATATAAACAAAACTGGCGCCGTATGCTGAAAAGTTAACGGCCTTTACATCAAAATTTTTTAACTCAAGAATTTCTGATAAAGTTGCTATAACCCATTGGGAAAGTAAGTTTACATCATCGCAGGCATCGCCGTCTTCATCAACAATTTCATCAAAGGGAACTGAGCGTTCCAGTACAATGCTGTACATTTCATCTATAAGAAAAAATTTTTTATTGGTTTTGCCAATATCAAATATTGCTATTACGGGCACTATTGTCATAAACCGGTTGCTACTGTTTTTTCTCCACGCTCTTTTATTAATTGTTCCCTTACTTTTAGCGAACGGTATAATTGAAGTGGTTCCAATGCACCGCCTGCAAGCATTCTGGCTTCTGCAATCAGCGGCCTTACATCGGTGCGGTAAGCAGCCTGCAAAATTTCCTGGGCTTTTGCAACATCATTTTCATCCTGCGCCTGCTGCAATGCTTTTGTATCTACCAGCAAAGCCTGTGCATAAGCAATCATAATGGCTTCTACCGATTGTATTAAATCTTCCAACGGGTCTTTTACATTGTGCGATGCATCAATCATCCAGCCTAAATCAGTTGCATGGTTCATTCCCTTTGCATCCATACCTTCTACCAGTTCGTTAAAAATTAAAAACAACTGGTAAGGATTGATGCAGCCAACAGTTAAATCATCATCGCCGTATTTGCTGTCGTTGAAATGAAAGCCGCCTAATTTTCCTTCGCCCAGCAAAAGCGAAACAATCTGTTCAATATTTGCATTGGGCAAATGATGACCAAGGTCAACCAATGTATATGCTTTATTACCCAGTTTGCTTGCATACAAATAAGATTGCCCCCAATCACCCACACTCATTGAATAAAAATTAGGTTCGTATGCTTTGTATTCTACAAACACTTTCCAGTTATCGGGCAATGCTGCGTAAATTTCATGCAAACTTTCTAAAGTATTGGCAAATGCTTTGCGAAAATTTAACTGCCCCGGAAAACAGGAACCATCGGCCAGCCAAACTGTTAAAGCTTCGGAGCCTAAAGCAACGCCTTGTTTAATTACATCAATATTATGTTCAATGGCTTGTTTGCGAACTGCCTTATCAACATGCTGCAGCGAACCAAATTTATAACTGAGTTTTTGATTGGGTTGATTTTGAAATGTGTTGGAATTAACTGCATCAAAGCGTAAGCCGTGTTGGGCAGCCAGTTCTTTAATTTTTTTTGTGTCAGATGGAATGTCCCAGGGAATATGCAAAGAAATAGCGCCGCTTGCCTGGTTGAGCTGATGGAGTAAGCCAACATCTTCAATTTTTTCTTCCAGGCTACGGGGTTCGCCGCTGCCGCTAAACCTGCCAAACCTGGTGCCTCCGGTACCCAATGCCCAGGATGGAATGGCAATCTGAAAATCTTTCAGCTTTTTAATAACTCCGTCAACACCAGTAATTTTTTCTGTAATAAAATTATAGCTGCGGCTGTGTTGCGCCAGCAATTTTTCATTTTGTGCTGCTATGCTGTTTTTTTCAATCAACATGGTTCAATCGTTTTTGTAATCGTTATCAGGGCAGGTAAAAAACTTCTTTTAAAGGTACGGCAACAGGAGAATTATCAGCGTTGCTTTCCATAATATCTTTCATATAAGCCCACCATTTTTGCATTACCGGGTGGCTTGGCAAATCATCCATGCTGCCGGCATCTTCAATTTTTAAAACACCAAATAAGTTATTAGTCGTTTCATCTAAAAAAATGGAATATTCGCTGATGCCCCTTTCTTTTAATAACTTTTCCAAGTCGGGCCACAAAGCATCATGGCGCTTTTTATATTCTTCCTCCTGCCCTTTATGCAATTGCATTTTAAAAGCCAATCGTTCCATTTAATTATTTTTTTAAAAAGGGCTGATAACTATTTCTGCCATCAACCCTAAACCAAAACTTCTATGAGTAAAAAAAAACTGTCTTTAACGAAAGTGTTTTATCGCTTTCTTTTTTATTTATTATACAGTAAACAAAGAATTAAAAAGTGGGTTGACAGATTAGAAAATCATCAACCCTTTTGATTGTTCACTATATGAGAAAAACTTAAAAAATTATCTTACAAATGCTGTTGCCACTCCCCCATCTACATTTAACACATTGCCCGTTGACTTACTTAAAAGCCCGCCAACAAAAGCAAAGCATGCGTCGGCAATATCGCCGGGATTAATAATTTTATTGAGCAAAGTTCGCTTGGCATAAAATGCAGGCAACTCTTCTACTTTCACTCCATAAGCTTTTGCCCTGCCTTCGGCCCAGGCACCTTCCCATATTTTGCTGTCGCTGATGACAGCATCTGGATTCACCACATTTACACGAATGCCATCTTTGCCAAGCTCTGCAGCATTTAAACGGCTAAGGTGAAGCTGTGCTGCTTTGGCAGAACCATAGCCGGCATTATTGGGGCCGCTAACCAATGCATTTTTACTTACTATATTAATTATATCGCCGCCAAGGTTTTGTTTACGCATTACTTCAATTCCAGCTTTAGAAACCAGGAACTGACCTTTTACCAGCACATCATACAAAAGATCCCAGTCTTTTTCTGTGTGCTCTTCAACAGGTTTAGATATTGATAAGCCTGCATTGTTTACAATAATATCTATTCCTCCAAAGTAAAGAGATACAGTATCATAAGCCTGCTGTATAGTTTCTGCACTGGTAACATCCAACAGCGAGGCTGTAAAAACATCTTTGCCATATTGTTTTTGAAATTCCTCCTTTGCAAGTTCCAAACGGCTGGCATCATTGTCATTTATAATTACACAAGCACCTTCATTGGCAAACTTTTTTGCAATGGCTTTTCCAATGCCTCCGGCGCTTCCAGTAATGAGTGCAATTTTACCAGACAAAGATTTTGGCTTTGGCATCCTTTGAAGTTTTGCTTCTTCCAGCAACCAGTATTCAATATTAAAGGCCTCCTGCCTTGGCAATGAAGTGTATTCAGAAATTGCTTCTGATCCTTTCATTACATTGATGGCATTTGTATAAAACTCCCCTGCAACCCTTGCAGTTTGTTTATCTTTTGCAAAAGTAAACATGCCAACACCGGGGTAAAGAATTACAACAGGGTTTGCATCTCTTATTGCAGGGCTGTTTGGATGCCTGCAGGTATTATAATAATCGGTGTACATTTTCCTGTACGCCTCAAACTGCGGAACAAGTTTTTCCTTAACAGCATTTGTGTTGCTTAAATCTTCATCGGGAGTTAAGGCGGCAATCAGTGGGCTTATTTTTGTACGAAGAAAATGATCAGGGCAACTTGTGCCCAGCGGTGCCAATCTTTCAAGATCGTTTGAATTGATGTACTCCAACACTCTTTCGTCATCTGTAAAATGGCCAATCATATTAATGGCCGAAGAACAAAGGCCACGTAACACAGGTGCTAATGCAGCAGCCTGCTGCAGGCGTTTTTCTTTTGGCAATGATTGAATTTTACTGCCGCCAAAAACTGGTTTTGTTTTACCAATATTATCCTGCAGATATTCGGCGCAGCGTTCAATAACTTCCAATGTATTCATATAACTTTCATAAGCCGTATCGCCCCAGGTAAATAAACCATGCGACCCAAGCATAATACCACGAATACCGGGATTTTCATCCAGGCATTTTTTCAGTTCAAGCCCAAGATCAAAGCCAGGCTTTTGCCACTTTACCCAACCAATAGTTCCACTAAATAATTCTTTTGTAATTTTTTCGCCGTCTTTTGCAGCGGCAATGGCAATGGCTGCATCGGGATGCAGGTGATCAATGTGTTTAAAGGGAAGAAAGCCATGCAATGGTGTATCAATTGAAGGCGCTTTGGAACTAAGATCGTGAATGCAATGATTGAAGAGCTCTACCATTTCATCTTCGAACTCGATGCCACGATACACTTTTCTTAAACTTCTTAACCGGTTTACATACAAGGCAGCAAGGCCGCTTCTTTTCAGTGTTCCTAAATCGCCACCGGAACCTTTCACCCACATTACTTCTGTTTCTTCACCCGTTATGGGGTCTTTTGCCATTGCTTTGCAGGAGGTGTTGCCGCCGCCATAATTGGTAAGCCTTAAATCGGCCCCCAGCAAATTGGAACGGTAGATTAGTAAGCCGACTTCGTCGCCTTCTAAAGCTGCTGCTTTTTTCTCATCCCACAAATAACTGACATGATTGAATTTTGTTACTATTGCTGACATAAAAAAATGAATTAATAGTTTTTAGTTTTTTAGTGAATTCCCGTAACCAACTATTATTACTGAAAGAATAATAATTGCAATACCGGCTATAATTGTTGCGGTTGTTTTCTTACTTACTTTTTTCCATTCTTTGAGTACAAGCCCCCATACATTTGCCACCAAAATTATAAAAGACATGTGCAATATCCAGGAACTTGCACCATTGCCCATTTTGCTTTCGCCCATGCCATAAAAGAAAAACTGCAGGAACCACATGGTACCACCGAGGGCACATAAAAGGTAGTTTTTAAGCAGCGGCGTTTTTTTATTGGTATAATCTCCAAAACTTTTATTCTTTGCATTTAATATGATGCACCAGATTAGATTGGTGGTTAAGCCACCCCATAGTATAACAACAAATATTACATTATTACGAAACAAAAATTCGCCCTGCCCGGGGTTGGCAGCTTTCCAGATATCGTTGGCCTGAATGCCCATTGTTGTGCCGGCTTCAATACCAAAACTAAAACAGGCACTCAACACGCCGGAGATAACAGCTAGAATTAAACCTCTTGTCAAATAAAATTCGCTGCCCGATGCATCAGTATGTGAGCCGCCAAGTTCTTTGTCTTTCATAGCGCCGGCTTTGCCGCATACAATTATACCTATGATGCATAAAAGAAGCCCTGTTATTACAAACTGTCCCCATGAAGTACCTACCAGGTCGGCAATAGTATCTTTTCCTTTTGTTGGATTAAAATAATAATAAACAGATGGAATTAATGCACCAAAAAATGAGCACAACCCAAGAATGATAGAACTGCCCAGCGAAACACCAAGGTAACGAACTCCTAAACCATAAGTAAGGCCGCCAATGCCCCATAACAATCCCATTATAAAAGTGCTGCCAAGCACACTGGTGGGTGCATGCTTAATAATATCTGCAAAACCCGGAATGGTAAGATAAGCAGCAAGCGGCGGAACAATAAGCCAGGAAAACAAACCACCAACAATCCAAAAGCTCTCCCAACTCCATCCTTTCACCTTTTTATAAGGCATGTAAAAACTACCTGAGGCTGTGCCGCCCAAAAAATGATAAATTACACCGAGGATAACACCCATGTACCAAATTTTTTTTCGTATGAAGCAATAGAATATTAAAGATAACAGGATAAGCTTTAGTGCCTATCATGTACTGTCATGGTATTTAAATTTATATCTTTGACAAAAGATACAACAAATCTCCATTTTTTATAAAAAATGTTGGGTTGAAAAATTACGAAGGGCTGCAAAATGAAACAAACTGCTATTTTCAAATATCTTCTTATAGATTATTTTTCGGCTACACCCAAATACCTGCAACTGGCAAACTGCATTATTAAAGCAATTACCGAAGGCGCATTAAAAGAAAATGATGTGCTGCCTTCTATCAACGAACTGAGTTTTGAATTTGAAATTTCACGTGATACTGCAGAGAAAGGTTATAAGCACCTGAAAAAAAACGGTGTATTAGGCTCGGTGCCCGGCAAAGGATATTTTATTAAAAATGCTGAGCTTGACCAGAAACTGAAAATATTTTTACTGTTCAACAAACTAAGCCCCCATAAAAAAATTATTTACGATGCCTTTGTGGCTTCACTGGGCAACCTGGCGGCCATTGATTTTTATATTTACAATAATGACTTTCTTTTTTTTAAAAAATTATTGACCCAGCATAAGCAGGATTATACCCACTATGTAATCATCCCACACTTTATGGATGGCGGCGAAAACCTGCATGAGATTATTAATGCCATACCAAAAGACAAATTAATATTGATGGATAAACTGGTACCGGGAGTTACGGGTGAGTATGCCGCTGTTTACGAAAATTTTGAAGAAGATATTTACAATGCTCTTGTGCAGGCAAACAGCAAACTGAGTAAATACCATACTATCAAAATAATTTTCCCGGAATATACTTATCATCCAACAGAAATATTAGAAGGCTTTTACCGCTACTGCCAGCAATATGCTTTTAATTATAAAGTGATACGCAATATTGAAAACGAACCTATCAAAGAAGGCGAAGTTTTTATAAACCTTATGGAGAATGACCTGGTTTACCTGATTGAAAAAATATTAACTACAAAAATGAAGGTGGGAAAACATGTGGGTGTTATTTCTTACAACGAAACGCCCCTTAAAAAAATTATTCTCAACGGCATCACTACCATCTCCACCGATTTTCAGATGATGGGGGAAAAAGCGGCACAGTTAATCTTAGAAAAATCTAAAGAGCATATCGAAATTCCCTTTAACCTTACTTTAAGGGCTTCGTTGTAAAATAAAATTTTTACTGAAGCTTCAGTTCAACATCTTTTCTTCTTTCTTCAGGCAACACTTTCAGCAATACAATTTTTCCATTTATTATTTCAGCTTCCACAGTTGTGTTGTAAGGTGCATGCAATTTAAAATGAACATCAATGTTTTTTGGCCATGCAGGAAACAAAAAGATTCGTTTGTCATCTGTCTGCATAAGCATTTCCTGCAGTCCAATCATGGCGCTGCCACCCCAGTTGTGGTCAGGCACCCAGTCAAATCCCGGTCCCCAAAAAGCAGGAAATCTTCTTCCGGAATTTCGCAGCTTCAGTTCTGTCAGTCTCCATGCTTCATTGGCTAATCCTAATTTTGCTGCCCAAATATTATCCTGCTTCCATCCAATATGGCTCCTGAATTTTACCACATTGGTATCATAGCGCCATGTGTTTAATGCTGTGTCCAATCCCGGTTTACCAACACCAAATATGCCCCAGGGAAAAACGGGATACAATTGTGGCGATTCAATATTATTTATTCTCTCCCACAATTTTGCAGGCGCAATTGTTGTATTTCCATTAAATGACTGATAACTGATATCTGGTATCCTTAATAAAAACTTTACAAGGTTATTATACCGTTGTATTTTATTAGAATCAACTTTATGGGCATTATTATTTATGTCGGCGCTAATCAGATTAATAAGCCGCAGAGTAATAACATGCAAAGCGGCAATGGTTGAAGTGGAATTGTAAGCCATCTTAAAAGTTTCGGCTCCACTACCGGGATAAAGAATCAGTTTACCATTTTCATCCAGTCCTTTTTTGCCTCTTTGTTTTGCCAGGTATTGATAGTGCTCATCAAAAAAATGTAAACAGCTTTCAATAAAAGGTATGCTGGTACTTATGTCTTTACCGGTGTAACGTTCTTCTTCCAGCATCATCAGGCAAAATTCCAATACAGTATCCCACATATATTCCAGCCATGCATTATACTCCACGCCTTTATCAAAATTTTCCGGACGTTTTTGGCCATACTCTGCAAAATCGGGCAAGCCGTAGTTTTCCATTTGCTCCGTAAAGCAGGCGCCTTCATGATTCCAGTAAACCTTGCTCCGCAACTCAGCATTCTTTAATATTCTTAAATAGAAATTTAATTGAGGTTGCAGCAAATCCCAGTCGCCGTTTTTTATCATGGGGAAATATACCAGCCGCTGATTTTGTGCAGTGTGCAATCCGCCGCCCCAATTACGGTAATCGGGTGTAAGTTTATTTGCAGTATCGGTAAAAACAGGGTCAACAGTCAGCAGGCCGCCATTAAATTTTGTAGGCCATTTCCCATGTGCATTTATTGCCAGCATGTAGCGGAACAATTGAAAATTTCTTCCAGCCTCCCATGCTTTTGAATTTGTATTGGTTTTATCAATTTGTATAAAACTACGGCTCCAGAATTGTTGCCACCACTGTTGTGTTTTATCAAAAGAAGATTTATTGTTTGTATTTGCAATTCGTTTTATTGAATCAAGCGATAGTTTCCAGGCTTCTATTTTATCAACCTGTGCAGTGTGCAAAACCAAACTCAATGAAAATTGCTTTGATTTAATATTGCTTTTTATCTTCCATCCTTTATAATCTGTGTTTACATAAACCCCTTCATAAGTGCCGGCAGGCACAAAATTTTGGCCACTAAAAGAACCTCCAAATGCAAGTTTGCTTAATGGATTATACAACTGGTCTTTCACTGCATCCATTCCCTGCTGGGCAACTGTGGCATCAAAAATTGTCTGGGTAGTGTTGTGATGATAAAATAAAACCTCATTGTCGTTGAAATCAATTTCATCTTTTTTATAAACATTATTTTTTGGCGCTGCCCATTTCCATGAATTCCCAAAATTTTCCCTTAGTTGAATTATCCTGTCCTGGTAACACCAGCTTTCATAAGCGGCCTCAACATTTATTTTTTTATTGGCGCTAATATCAATGTGAGCAACCGGGTTAAATACATCTGCCCAAATTTTTATATTTGCTTTGACGCCTGCGTTCTCACATTCCACAGTTACAAACCCTTCCTGCAAATGCAATTGTTGTTTAAATAACTGGCCGGCAAAAGGATTGGGCAATAATTTTATTCGAAGCCGTCCTGCTTTCATCAACGCATTGTCTTCATTAAAGCTTCCGCTTCTGGCAATATAAATTAATAAGTCACCATATTCTACCCACACATTCATCCCTATATCACCACCGCCGCAGGGCATTGATTCGGATGCGTTGATGCTTTGTGAATTCCAGACAATATCATAATTACTGTTTGGCTGTTGTGCAATAGTTTGAAATGAGACAAAAAATAATGACAGTAAATAAAAAATGATATTACAAATTTTAGAACCCATAAGTAAGGTATAAAAAGTTCAATGCGGTATGTTGAAGACAGGGAACGATGCTTAATAAGGGTACAAAAGCTGGTAACACTTATATCCTAATCCTACAGTAATGCCCTGTCTAAATGAACATAACCGCCATCTACATGTATCAATTGGCCCGTTGTGTGGCTTGAAACCGGCGACAAAAGAAAAGCCACCATACTGGCAATTTCTTCAGCGGTGGTCATTCGCTTTCCCAAAGGAATTTTTTCGGAAATGCTTTTCAATTTTTCTTCAGGGTTGGGTAAAGTTTTAATCCACTTCTCATACAAAGGAGTAAAACATTCAGCCACAATCAACGCATTCACCCTTATTTCATATTTCAGCAATTCTACAGCCCACTCTCTTGTGAGTGCATTTCTGGCACCGTTGGCCGCTGCATAACCCGAAGTATTTCCCTGGCCGGTTTCAGCAGTTTTTGAACTGATGTTTACTATAGCGCCTCTCGATTTTTTTAATTCGGGCAATGCAAAATGAGCCATCAAATAATAATGCACAGCATTTTTATGGTAGCTTTCTAAAAACTTTTTGTAGTTGCCGTTTTCTAAACCCACGCCGTCATTAACACCTGCATTATTTACCAGGCCATCTATTCTTCCAAATTTTTCTATCACTGCCTTCACCGCTTTTTCATTTTCCTGCGGATCAGATAATTCTGCTTCTACCTGCCAGGCATTGCCACCGTTTGCAATAATTTCATCAACAGCTTTCTGGTTATCTGTTTCGTTGCGTCCTATAATTATTGCAACGGCTCCTTCTGCCGCAAGCATTGCAGCAATACCCAAACCAATACCTTTGGCACCACCGGTTACAATAATTATTTTATTTTGTAATTGAAGATTCATGTGAAATATTTTTAAGAATATGCTACAACATGTTGTTT
>JANNAM010000247.1:0-3728 GCA_031384415.1 Bacteroidota bacterium | reverse complement strand
CCCACAAAAACGACATATTTATTTGTTTCTTAATTTTATTTGGGGCGGCCAAAAACGCGTCGGACGTTTTAAACCCTTAATACGATTTGACACCGGCCAACGCTTCAAAACATGTTAGGCTACAACTTCAGTAAATACGATCCCAATGCACAAGGCAAATCTCCTTTTGAGAAATTGCTCGATTTGTTTTTGCAACTGCTTACCTACACCAATGGCGATTTTAACGAAGCCATGCAATGGCTGAATGAACTGGACAAAGAATATAAACTTACTGATAACAATTACGGCATCGGCGATTTTGTGGACGACCTGAAAGAGAAAGGATACATTGATGAAAAAAGAGAAAACGGCGAAATAAAAATTACACCAAAGACAGAAAAAAGCATCCGCAAAAAAAGCCTGGAAGAAATTTTTGGCAAACTAAAAAAAACAAAGCAGGGCAATCACAATACTTTTAAACCGGGCGGCGGCGATGAAATCAATCCTGAAACAAGGCCCTTTCAGTTTGGCGACACCATGGAGCAGATTGATTTTACCAGCAGCATACGCAATGCACAAATCAATCATGGTATTGACAGCTTCAGGATGCAGGAAGATGATTTGGAGATAAGGGAGACCGATTTTAAAAGCCAGACATCTACTGTGCTGATGATTGACATTTCACATTCTATGATTTTATATGGCGAAGACAGGATTACGCCAGCCAAAAAAGTTGCCATGGCTTTGAGTGAACTGATTCAAACAAAATATCCAAAAGATACATTAGACATTGTAGTGTTTGGCAATGATGCCTGGCCGATTGAAATAAAAGATTTGCCCTACCTGCAGGTTGGGCCTTATCATACCAACACAGTTGCAGGTTTAGAACTGGCAATGGATATTTTGAGGAGAAGAAGAAACCCCAACAAACAGATTTTTATGATAACCGATGGTAAACCAACCTGCTTAAAAGTGGGCAAGCGTTATTATAAAAATAGCTGGGGAGTTGACAGGAAAATTCTAAACCGCTGCATGAGCCTTGCAACGCAGTGCAAGAAATTAAAAATCCCTATCACCACATTTATGATTGCATCCGACCCTTATCTGCAACGTTTTGTTCAGGAGTTTACCGAAACAAATAATGGCAAAGCTTTCTTTGCATCTTTGGATAAACTGGGGGCATTTATATTTAAAGATTTTGAAAGCGGGAAGAGGAAGACTGTGTATTAAGATTGTCTGAACGGAGACTTGGGTGGATTAAAAAGATTATCAGGATTTAAATCCAAATCATCCATCTAATCCTTTAAAATCCCCGTTCAGATAAAATACGCTTAGATAAGAGATCAATAGAAAATAAAAAGCACAAGTGAGCCCCGCCACGGCGGGGACGATGCTGAAAAAAATTACTAAAGTTGACTACATAAAAATAAATAATGGATAGTAAGAAAATTAAAACACTCGGCGAATTAAAGAAAAGCGGCTATGTTTCTAAGAGCATCAAGCAGGAAATCCGTGACAACCTTATTAAAAAAATACAGGCAAAAGAAAATCCTTTTCCCGGCATATTGGGGTACGAAGATTCGGTGATACCGGATACTGAAAGGGCCTTATTATCGCAACACAATATTTTGTTTTTGGGTTTGCGTGGGCAGGCAAAAACCAGAATGGCAAGGCTGATGATTGAACTGCTGGATGAATACATTCCCATTGTTGCCGGCAGCGAAATAAATGACGATCCTTTAAATCCTGTATCAAGATTTGCAGTGGACGTTATAGAAGCAAAAGCTGATGACACACCCATTGAATGGATACACCGCAGCCAGCGCTACGGCGAAAAATTAGCAACCCCTGATGTAAGCGTGGCAGATTTAATTGGCGACATTGACCCTATTAAAGCAGCCAACTTAAAATTAAGTTTTGCAGATGAACGTGTGTTGCATTATGGCATCATACCAAGAAGCAACCGCTGCATTTTTGTAATAAATGAACTGCCCGATTTGCAGGCAAGGATACAGGTTTCGCTTTTTAATATTCTGGAAGAAGGCGATTTGCAGATTCGTGGTTTTAAATTGAGGCTGCCGCTGGATGTTATGTTTGTGTTTACTGCCAATCCCGAAGATTACACCAACAGGGGAAGCATTGTAACGCCGCTGAAAGACAGGATTGAAAGCCAGATACTGACGCATTATCCAAAATCACTTGAAACATCTTTGGCAATAACAGAACAGGAAGCTAATATAAGTGACGAACAATTAAGCAAAGTAAATGTTAGTGATTTAATAAAACGCCTGATTGAACAGGTGGCTTTTGAAGCAAGAGAAAGCGAACTGGTAGATAAAAAAAGCGGCGTAAGTGCAAGGCTTACTATTTCTGCTTTCGAAAATGCCATCAGCGCTGCAGAAAGAAGGGCTATCATCAATAATGAAAAGCAAACCCAGGTTTGGCTCAGCGATTTGGTGGGCATCATTCCTTCCATCACTGGTAAAATAGAACTGGTGTATGAAGGCGAACAGGAAGGACCTTACCAGGTTGCTTATAATTTATTGGAGAGATCTATCCGCACACAATTTGCCCAATACTTTCCCAACCCCGATACTTTAAAAAAGAAAAGAACAAAAGAAGGTGGCGCAGAAGAAAATCCTTACAAAGCCATTACAAGATGGTTTGATGCAGGCAATACACTGAATACTTTTTTTGAAACAAGAGATGAGGATAAAGTTCAGTTGCTGTACAAAGTAGATGGACTGCATGCGCTGGTGAAAAAACATTTTAAAACCGCAGGTGAAAAAGAAAATACGCTGCTGATGGAATTTGTTTTGCATGGCCTTGCTGCTTATTCACTCATCAGCAAAAAAGTGCTGGAAGGTAAAATTGAATTTAAAGATTTGATGGGCAGCATGCTCAACATCGGCAGCCAGCATTTCAGCGAAGAAGATTTTAATGAAGAGGATTTTAATTAAACGTATATCCAACACTAAAAGCTGCAAACAAAAGCCAGGAACCATTTTTATAAAAAACTCTTAAACAGATTCATAAATTACAGCCGAACCCTGCCCTACTCCAATACACATTGTTGCAAGTCCATATTTAAATTTGCGGCGT
The DNA here is from genome assembly GCA_031384415.1 of Bacteroidota bacterium. Taxonomy (GTDB): domain Bacteria; phylum Bacteroidota; class Bacteroidia; order Chitinophagales; family Chitinophagaceae; genus Ferruginibacter. The sequence goes on along the minus strand of JANNAM010000247.1, from coordinate 647 downwards.
TTCATTTCGTGCAGTAAAGTTGTAGAAATTCTTACGCCGCTGCATCCAAGCGGATGCCCCAGTGCAATGGCTCCACCATTTACATTCACTTTTTCCAAATCCAAACCCAAATCATGTATGCAGGCAATTGATTGCGATGCAAAAGCTTCATTCAATTCTATCAAATCCAGGTCGCTCACTTTCAATCCTGCTCTTTGCAGCGCTTTTTGAGTAGCAGGCACAGGCCCAATACCCATGATAGCAGGATCAACACCAGCCACTGCCATGCTTTTAATTTTTGCCATTGGCTGTAACCCATATTTTTTTACGGCTGCTTCGCTTGCCAGCAAGATTGCCGCAGCCCCATCATTAATGCCCGAAGAATTTCCTGCAGTTACCGTTCCATCTTTTGCAAAAGCAGCTTTTAGTTGCCCCAGTTTTTCCATACTTGATAAACGTGGATGTTCATCTGTATCAAAATCAAAAACATCTTTTCCTATCTGAACCTGCACCGGCGTAATTTCATCTTTCCATTTTCCGGCCGCCAGCGCTTTAGTAAATTTCTGCTGGCTCTCCATCGCAAATTCATCCTGTGCATTTCGGCTGATGTTCCAGCGCTTGGCAACATTCTCCGCTGTTTCACCCATTGTGTAGGGATAATACAACTC
>JANNAM010000228.1:0-6800 GCA_031384415.1 Bacteroidota bacterium | reverse complement strand
CCCCCGAAAAAAATTACAGCCTTTTTTCGGGAAGCAGCTATGTGCAGCAGTTGTACTACTGTGGCTTCGGCATCAGTACTTTACTCTTAATTTCGATGCTGTTAAACTGAAAGGAAGCGTTTTAATTCTTTTAGTTTTTAGATATTATCTGGGCAACCGTTTTTCTTTTTCTTTTTTACTTCCCGAATTAGTATGGACAGGCAAGAAAGACCCCCGAAATCAGCCTCATCCGGCTTTTGGCCACCTTCTCCCTGAAGGAGAAGGGAAAAGGATGTTATTCTTTTGTTGCCCGATTTTGGGAAGCGGTTTTTTTTCTTTTCTTTTTGCTTGTCCAAAAAGAAACAAAAAAGACCCCCGAAAAAAATTACAGCCTTTTTTCGGGAAGCAGCTATGTGCAGTAGTTGAACTACTGTGACTTCTGCATCAGTACTTTACTCTTAATTTCGATGCTGTTAAACTGAAAGGAAGCGTTTTAATTCTTTTAGTTCTTCGATATTTTTTTTGGCAACTGTTTTTATTTCCTGTCATTTTGCTTGTCTGCCTCGCAGTCTTGCGGTGTCCCGTTTATTACGGGATTATTTCGGAATGTTGGCGGGGAACAAAGAGAGAAATCTGCCTTCTCCTTTTCAACTTCCTTCAGCTTTCCAAAAGCCTCACAAAAAATCTTACTGCCCTCAACTACAAACTACAAAGCAAAAAACTAACTGCAACTCAACTAAAAACCAATAACCCTGCTTATTAATAATTAATTAAAATTTAATAGACACCTGCAATTTACCCCCCAAACCTTCCTTTATAATACGCTGCAAAGTAGAAAAACGCACATCTTTCAAATCTTTTTCCAGTTTCGAAATATATGATTTGTTGGTTCCGGATAATTCAGCAACTTCCTCCTGTGTTAACCCTTTTTTCTGCCTCGCCTGCTGAATAAGCACACCAAGTTTGAACGCTTCATATTCAGCATCAAATTTATTTCTCTTTTTAGTACCCCGGCTGCCAATTTCACTGTCAATAAACTGGTTAAGGCTTGTCAGATTTTTTTTCTGCATAATATTCTTTTTTTATTTTTTCTGCTCGGTCAATTTCACTCCCCGGTATTTTTTGTGTTTTCTTTTGAAACCCATGCCCAATAATAATTAAATTGTTTTTGTCAAAAAAAACAGAAAACACGGTATATGTTACTGCCACTCTGAATCCTGATCTCGTAAAGGCCATCGGTATTTTCAATATGTTTTAAATACGTCTCCGGAATTCTGTGAAGGTCTTCTATGATCTTAAAAGTCCAGATTATTTTCTTTTGAACTTTTGGTGTTAGCCTCAGGTAGAATTCCCGGAAATAAGCTTTATAGAAAAAAAGTTCCCTTTTTTTATCCACGTTACAAAGATAGGAAAAGTAGTCCGAATGGACAACCTGATTATTTTAAAAGCAGTATCAAAAACTTTATTATACCCCCATATTGCTTTGCCGGCGATACAGTAGGCTGATACATTCGACATGAGATTTAATTTATGTCGATAACAAGCATTATTTTCCACATAAACTGGTTTTAAAGCACTCCCACATCATTTCGCTCTCCCCTGTCATTTCGAACGTAGTGAGAAATCTGCACAGCTCCTGCCATTTCGCTTGTCCCGCTGATTGCGGGAAACGCCACCCCTTGTCATTTCGACGCAGGAGAAATCTATCACTTACAAACAGCATTGCCATCTGCCGCCTGTCATTTCGCTTGTCCCGCTGATTGTGGGGAACGCCCCCCTTGTCATTTCGACGCAGGAGAAATCTATCACTTACAAACAGCATTGCGATCTGCCTCTTCTCATTTCGCTTGTCCCGCTGATTGCGGGAAACGAAGAGAGAAATCTAAAACCCACAGCCCAACTAAAATCTAACAAGTTTCCTCCCCACTAAGCCAACAACCTATCACCCAAAAAGTTCCCTATACGCCTCCTTAAAATCTGTATCGTTGTAATAATCCTTTGCAAGTTTATATGCCCCTTCGCAATATAATTGATGTTCATCACAGCTCATTGCACACAATTGCTGCAACAAATCAGCAATACTTTTTTCATTTTCTATATCAACATTCCAGCCGCCCTTCTTTTCTGCCAGCTTATTCCAGGGAGTAAAATAACTGGTAATAAGTGGCCGGCCGGCACTGAGGCTTTCGTACAATGCATGCCCAAAATTTTCTCCCTTTGTTAGTAAAATAGAAGCATCATAGTTACTAAATGTTTCCTGTACTTTTTCTGGCAGCACATCACCTATATAATTTACTTTACCCTGGCCGGCTGCCATTGCCAGCTCACATTTTTTCCAGTACCCTTCATCTTTTACAGGCCCGTAAATATCTAATGAAATATTTTCTGTTGATGCTGTCACCAGTTCAATAACCTGCAGCAGGTTTTTCTTTTCGGCAACCAGTGATAAATAAACCAACCGTAATTGCCCTATAGTTTTAGCTGACTCTTTAATTGAATCAACAGGCTTCTTTGGAATATTGGCTGCAACAATAACTGCCACCTCTTTTCCAAATACCTTTTTTATATCCTGCTCTTCTTCTTCATTGGTGGCATGCCAGGTAATGTGTTTAACAAGCCCTGCCATTTTCAAAGCCGACAGGTACAATTTCTTTTTAAACGATTTGCCAGCCAGCGCCCCGGCCTGCAGCATGCCTCTTGGGCATACTACTATTTTTATTGCAGATTTACGGGCAGCCAGCAAAGGAATAATTACAAACCGGAAAGAGAACATACCATTCAGGTAAATAACCGACGGCTTTACTTCAGCTATACATTTTCTGAATGTTGATTTATCCGGGCTGCCCTTTTCTGCATACCATACATTTATGGGTGAAGCAGATTGAGGAAGCAGTATTGATGTCCAGCAACCTGTTTTTATTTTATCTAAAATATTGCCGGCATTTAAATCGTATCCACCGGTAATAACAGCTGCTTCATATTCATGCTGCAGGCTAAGAACAAGATTGGTTAAGGACTGGATGGGACCACCGGCTTTGTAGGCTGGATAGAAATAATCATAGCATATTAACAAACTATCTTTTGTATTCATGATACCGCTCAACTAATTGATTTATCCTGTCATTATAAGTAAATTTGCCTTCGCTTATTTTTTTATGTCCTGCTTCCCTTATTTTCTCCCGTTCTGCATCATTTTCCAACAACCATATTATTTTATTTCTGAGTTCGGTATCATCGGCGGGGTTAAAAAAGATGGCTTCTTTTCCTTCTTCAAATAATTTCTGGTGAAAATTTGAACGTTCGGCTAATAGCACTCCACCAGAAACGGGTATCTCAAAACTTCTTTGTGTATATTCATCCCTGTTTTCTTTTCTTAAAAAGCCAAGTGTAATTTTTGCTGCCTGTATTGCTTTTGACATTTCCTGCATCCACAATCCCTGCGTACTTTTCACATACTTTTTTAAAACTGAAACTGCATTTAATTTATCCCATCCTTTTCCATAGATAGCCAGGGCAACATTAAAATTTGTCATCAGCTTTTCCAATAAAGCTGCCCTGTGCTTTTCATAAGTGCCAATAAATAAAACATCGCAGGCGTATTTTTCTGATGCTGCTTTTGAAAGCCGGAATTGCTGATGTATTAAGGGGTAATAAGAAAACATAAACAACTCTACCCTGTTATTGTATTTTTTTACTTCAGGCACATTAACCTGCCTTGTAGTAAAAATATAATCATATACAGGTATTGCATTAAACTGAACTTTGCTACGGTTGTTTTTATTTAAACTGAAAAAATCATCATGATTAATATTTACAACAAATGGGGAATACCGTTTCAGTTTTTTTATATCTTCTTTTCCAATATGAAGGCCTTTTAAAATAATAATGATGTCGGGATTGTGATGCGCTGCTGTATCAAGCAATGCTTTGTTGTGGGCATTCCTGTGCTGCTTTAAAACCTGCCTTCCATTCAGCCGCCGTATTATTTTCCAGAAAAAAGAATTTGCATACTGTTCCAGTTTGTAATCATCCCTGAACAAGAGCACTTCATGCCCCATTTCTTTTATAGCCTGGGCATAGCACCAGGCCCCTGTGCCCTCAATGTGCCCTTCGCCGTATAGAATAATTTTCACTGGTAAGGCCTTTGATGGCATTTAAAAGAATGATTACAATAAACGACCATAAAAAATAAGTGGAAGAGAAAATTACCGAAACAAGATTTAAAGAAAGAAAAAAAAGCGTTATCTGTAAAAGCCATGTATATTCTGGCCTCAACCTTATTTTATAAACTAGCTTATCAAGGTAGTTAAGGATGCCATATAAAGCCAGAATGAATAGTGGAAGATATTCATAGCTGAAATTATAAATAAATTCTGCAAAACTGTTTACACCCCAACTGGATGTTTCATCCGATTTGCCAAGGATACCAATCATCCTTGGCACATCATAACCTGTAAACCGGTTGTAAACTGGTTTACTACTCCAGATAACCCTTGGTATAAGCTGGTAAAAAACTTCAGAATATGTTTCGCCATTTCTGTAGGAAAGTGTATTTTTTTCAATTGCGTTCTGCACATAACCCATCTCCCTTGTATAATTTATTCTTTCAGCAAAAAAATTGCCAGCTATTTCCAAACGTTTAGCAAATGAGATATCCAGTGATTGTTCAAAAGCAATATTCGTATCGAAATCATAAACTCCCGAATTGCTTTTCTTTATTTGCTGAAACGGAAGAATGAAAACAATAAATGCTATGGCAAGAATCGTTACAATATAATAATTGATTTTACCTCGTAACGACCAGCCAATTAAAATGCACCCAAAAAACAAAATCAGTTGCGAACGCCACGCTGATACAAATGCCTGAACACCTACCAATACAATCAGAACGCAGAAAATAACGATAGATAATGCATCTCTTTTATTTACATTGAATACTATTAAAATACTAATGGGCAATAATAAATTAGAAAACACAGGGAAAATTGTTCCTGCCCCTGAAGTAGAAATAGCATTGGAAGAAAAAAGGAAACCGATAAATGATAGAGATAAAATGGAAAGGTTAAAGGAATTTAAATTTATTTTTTCTTTTAAATAAGTAAAAGTCAGCCGATGGATATTACTTATTTTTTTCCTGTAATACATCTCGATTGTAAATAAAAACAAATAGCTTGCGACCAGGTAAGGAAATATGATATCAATTTTTGAAGTAATTATATCCCTTCCAATACGGTCAGTTTTAATTCCATATAATGCATAAAAGAATGAACCTAGTCCAAAAAATAATAAAAAAGTGAGATGCAATCCAGATATCCCAGTTAGAAAAAGCCCCCGTTTATTACGAATGAAGAGAACAATCAATGCAAGAATAAAAATTGTTGCAGAATAATAACATCCAAGTATATCAGGTTTTATAAAATTCATTTATAACTCTGCTTATAGCACCCCACAAATTTTTTTCCATTTATCAGCATTAAACCCGGATGGTTTAAGTGGAATAAGGATGCTAAAGGGAAGAAAAAGTAATTTAATCCCTGTAAAAGGGCTTCTGAATACCATATAAAGATATTCCCTGGCTCTTGTAAAAGACAAATGTTTTATCAGTACCAGTACCGCCCTGGAAAGATGTATTTTGATTTGTTTTTTTATTAAATCTGCAGGCACTCCCGCCGTTTCCATTTTATAATACTGGCTTAAGATAAGAAGATTCAAATATGTTATCCTCCAATGAGGTAAATAATATTTATGCGTAAGTTCACGGGGAGTTAGTTCTATCAAAGGCTCATTCACATAGCAAACTTTTCCATGCATACCCAGCCTTAGCCACATTTCAACATCACTGATAAATTCATAACGGGAATCAAATAATCCAAAATTAAGATAGGCCTCCTTCCGGGCCATCACAGTCCCCCACGGTGCCGAACTAAGGTTTTTAAAAAAATATTCTAGCAGACATTTCCCGTCATTTATTTCAGCTAGCCTGTGATCTATGATCGCTAATTTTTTTCCATCCTTATCAAGCATCTGGTACTGGTTAAAAACAAACAACGCATCAGGATGCCTGTTCAAAGTACTATACCATTTTTCAATCAGGTCAGCCCGGTAAATATCGCCATCATGCAAATTGGCTATAAAATCGCCGGAGGCATTCGAAATGGCTACGTTCAAGTTACCCGGCATTTTAAGGTTTACATCATTCCTGAAATACTTTACCCTTTTATCTTTCCTTGCATACTCTTTACATATTTCACGGGTACTGTCAGTAGAATTATCATCACTGATGATCAGTTCAAAATCAGCAAAGCTTTGCTGCAAAATACTGTCCAGTGTTTTTGATAAACTGTCAGCCCTGTTATAGGTAGTTATACAAATACTCACTTTACTCATGTGCTAAGTTTTGTTTAGCCGGACAACCCAGCTTGGAGGCAATTGTTCAAAAAACTCAATCTTTGAAGGACATTCAGTAACTGGTGGAATGGGTTTACCTATCAAAGTATCTGCCATTAGTTGCAGTCCATCCTCAATGGCAATTGATTTTTTGTAAATTTCAGCAAATACTTCTCTTGCTTTTTCGTGTTTGCAGTGAGCATGTGCAACTTCTTTTCTTTCAGGCAGCCACTCAATATTTACAGGTACTTTAAATATTGCTGAAATATTTTCGGCAAGTTCTTTTACCGTCATCGGGTCATCTCCTCCTATATTAAAGGTTTCGTTAAGTGCTTCTTTTATAAATGGTGCCATTACAATACTTTCAGCAACTACATTAATGTAAGAAAAACTTCTCGTCTGGCTACCATCTCCAAAAATGGGCATCGGCAGTC